>JBOGGP010000417.1:0-1504 GCA_050744105.1 Acidimicrobiales bacterium | reverse complement strand
CAATGGAACAGGACCTGGCGTTCGGGTTCCGCCAGCTGGTCGACATCGCCCAGCGAGCCCTGTCGCCCGGTATCAACGACCCAACCACCGCTACCCAGGTCCTCGACGTCCTCCACGACCTGCTGCGCCAGCTCGCCACCCGGCACCTGCCTACCGGCCGCTTCTCCGGCTCCGACGGCTGCGAGCGCCTGGTGGTCCCCCAGTTCCGCTTCGAGGACTTCGTCGACCTGGCCGTCGGGGAGATCTGGCACTACGGCTCCGCCGCCGCCCAGGTCCCCCAGCGAATCGCCAGGTTGTTGAGCGACCTCGACCAGGCCGCCCTACCTGAGCACCGCCCGGCCGTGGCCCGCTGGCGCCACCGGACCCAATGCCCACCCGAGGCGCCCGGATCCGGCTCCCGCCCCTGATCACGACCAGGCCTCCAAAGACGTATGGAGGCGGTGTCAGACGCCATGGCGCCCCTCCCGGGGTGGGGGCGCCGGCCATCTGGCCGGGCGTCGGGCCCGGGCCCCCGGGCTGCATGGCCCTAGCCGCGTCGGTGTCGCCGTTGTCGCCCTCGATCGTCCGGCCATGGATACGTAAGGCAGCCCGGGAGCGCCGGGACCGAGCAGGGGTAGCCTCCGCCATCGTCGGGCTCCACCACGATCGTGCACGTACGCATCGACTTATCCCCTCACCAGCCGGCTTGGCGCTTTGCTGACCTCCAGAGACGGCTCCAGACCCTCATGGGCTGTCGCCTAGAACCCCTGGTTCCGCCTTCGTGTAGCTGCCGATGCTATCATTACCACCATCAACTGCTGCTAGCATCTGCAAATGGCTTCCTTGAGAACGACCTTCACCCTGGACGAGGAGCTGGCCGAGCGAGCTCATCAGCTCGGCATCAACGTCTCGGCTGCGGCGCGTCAGGGAGTCGCCGATGCCGTACGAGTCGCACTCGCGCAAGCGGACCGCGAGGCATACCTGAGACAGCCAGAACGTCCTTATACCGTCTGGACCGAGGCCGAAGCGTGGGGCGAGCCATGACACGCGGCGAGCTGTGGTTGGCCGAGGTTGGCCGCAAGAGACGGCCCGTCCTGCTGCTTACCCGACCCGAAGTCCTCGACGCTCGCAGCCTCGTCACGGTGGCCGAGATCACCACTTCCATCCGGGGTCTCGCTGCAGAAGTCGAGATCGACCACGCCGAGGTGGGCCTGGACCGACCGTCGGTCATCAACTGCGACGGTCTTCACACCGTCGCCCAGGCATCGCTCACCGGTCCCGTCGGGCGAGTCGGCAACGACATCCTGCACAAGGTCTGCTCCGCCGTCAGCTACGCGCTCGGCTGCTGATTGGCGGCAGTTCGAATACGGAGACCTGGTCTCCTCGAAGTGGTCCCTGCTGTTGCCGGACACGTTCGTTGAGCGTGTTGGCGTCGCTGGTGGTGAGCGTGTGGGGGGTGCACGACCGAACGACCAAAGGGTCTGACGCGGCTGGGGAGAAGGCGACAGCGCGGACAGGCCCGCCA
>JBOGGP010000416.1:0-1536 GCA_050744105.1 Acidimicrobiales bacterium | reverse complement strand
CGGAAGGTCCTCCTGGAGGACGACCAGCCCGGCCTCCACGCCCAGGCCCGACGGGATGGCGGCTCGCACCTCGGCGACGCTGACCCTGACGGCCTCGGACACCCGGGCGACACTACGCCGGCAGCCGCGGGGGATCGCCGTGCCAGCAAGGTCGCCGTCCTGCGCCACTCGGCCAGGTTTGGGGTTGCCGCACCGCGCCAGACCGGGCGGGTCGGGACGTGCCGGCCCGCGCCACGCCGGCCGGGCCAGCACCAGGCCGGCCACCTCGGCGGCGCCGGCACCCTGCAGAGCCCGGGCCACCTCGTGGAGGGAGCTGCCCCCGGTGAACACGTCGTCGACGACCAGAATGGCGGCCCCCTGGACGGCTCGGGGGTCGGTGACACGGAGGGCTCGGCGGAGGGCGCCCTGGCCGTCACGCTCGCGCTCCCACCAGGTCCTGCCGCTCATGGCGGGGGTCTCGGCCAACTTCTGGACCAACCCTGGGTTCACCTCCCAGCGCCCTTGCGCCAGCCGGCCCAGGGCGGCGACCACCAGCCCGACGGGATCCCAGCCTCGCCTCGCCCCTGGCCCCAGGTAAGCGGGCATGGCCACGATGAGGTCGAACTCCTCGAACCAGGTGGCGTGGCTGTCGAGGTAGGCGGCCAGGAGGTTGGCGAAGGCGTTCGCCCACCATCGCTCGCCTCCGTACTTGTAGGCCACCACCGCCCGGCGGAGGTCGCCCTGGTAGGTTCCCACCGAGAACGCAGCCGAGAATGCCCGGTCGGCGCGGCCGCACCATCGGTTGGGGCATCGCTCGCCAGACCGGAGAGGCTGGCCACACACCGGGCATCCGGCGTCGCCCCGCCCCTCGGCGCCGGCCTGGTAGCAGGCCAGGCACACTTGGGGATCGGCGCCGGCTCGCCACCAGCAGCGCCGGCAGCCGGGAAAGCCCATGGGCAGGGCGGCCGGCGGCCCGGGACCGTCGTCGTCAACCACGCGGAACCTCCTCGGTGTGCAAGTGACGCTCAACGAGTCGGTTTCAGGCACCGCACCGAGCCACGAGGAGGGTACCGCCCGGCCTGTGACATCCCGGCCGGTGACGGCTGACCACCTCCTGGCCGCGGGGACCAGCTGCTGGAGGACCCGTACTGGCCGGGCCGGGAATCCATCTCCTACTAAGCTAAGCTAAGCTAAGGCGAGCGTTGCTTCGTTGACTCTGTTGGGGTCCTCGCCTCTTCGCCAGCGTGAATACTCAAAATTCAGTCAACGAAGCCACGCTCGCCTTGGGTACTGCTGGGACGCGCCGCCGACGGCCCGGTACCAGCCAGGCGCGACACAAATGCGCGCAGCTTTTTTGGAGTGGGAGGGTACCGCGCATTTGTGTTGATATAGCGTGCATAAATGCGCGGTACCCCCTCGCCGAAGAAAAGTGGCGCGCATTTGTGCACGCCGGCGGGCCCGGCCCCGGCCCACGCCACGCCGGCGGGCCCGGCCACCGCCCACGCCACGCCGGCGGGCCCGGCCACCGCCCACCCCACGCCGGCCACCGCCCACGCC
>JBOGGP010000415.1:0-1548 GCA_050744105.1 Acidimicrobiales bacterium | reverse complement strand
GGCCGCCACCCCGCCGGCCGCCACCCCGCCGGCCGCCACCCCGCCGGCCGCCGCCTTCGACGGCCACCACCCGCCCGACCCGGCCCTGCTGGCCGACTGCGTCCACTGCGGGTTCTGCCTGCCCGCCTGCCCCACCTACGCCCTGTGGGCCGACGAGGCCGACTCCCCCCGGGGCCGGATCTACCTGATGGCCGGGGGGTCGCAGGGCGAGCCCATGACCGACACCATGGTCGCCCACTTCGACCGGTGCCTGGGCTGCATGGCCTGCGTCACCGCCTGCCCGTCGGGAGTCCGCTTCGACGCCCTCATCGAGGCGGCCCGCGCCCAGGTGGAGCGGCGCCACCGCCGGCCGTGGCGGGAACGGGCCCTGCGAGGGGCGGTCTTCTCTCTCTTCCCCTACCCTCGCCGCCTCCGGGCGGCGCGGGTGGTCCTGGCCGCCTACCAGCGCTCCGGGCTGGCCGCCGGCCTGCGGCGCCGGGGGGTCGTGGGCAGGCTGCCGCCGGCGCTGCGGGCCATGGAGGCGGTGCTGCCCCAAATCGGGCCGGCCGCCCGCCTGCCCACGCTCGTCCCCGCCCGGGGCGTCGCCCGGGGGCGGGTGGGGCTGGTCAGTGGCTGCGTGCAGTCGGTGTTCTTCTCCGGGGTCAATGCGGCCACCGCCCGGGTGCTGGCCGCCGAGGGCTTCGACGTGGTGGTCCCGGCCGGCCAGGGGTGCTGCGGCGCCCTGTCGGCCCACTCGGGGCGGGAGGCCGAGGCCGTCCGCCTGGCCCGGGCCCTCCTGGACCGCTTCGACGCCGCCGGCGTGGGCACCGTCGTGGCCAACTCGGCCGGCTGCGGCTCGGCCATGAAGGACTACGGCCACCTCCTGCGCGACGACCCCGCCTACGCCGCCCGCGCCGCCGCCCTGGCCGCCCGGGTGGTCGACGTGTCCGAGCTGCTCGCCGGCCACCAGGCCGTCGCCCCCCGCCATCCGGTGCCGCTGCGGGCCGCCTACCACGACGCCTGCCACCTGCGCCACGCCCAGGGGGTGTTTGCCCAGCCCCGGCGGCTGCTGGCCGCCATACCCGGCCTGGAGCTGGTCGAGGTGCCCGAAGGCGACCTCTGCTGCGGGTCGGCCGGCGTCTACAACCTGGTTCAGCCGGAGGCGGCGGCCGAGCTCGGGGACCGCAAGGCGGCAAACGTGGCTTCCACCGGCGCCCAGGTGGTGGTGTCGGCCAACCCGGGCTGCAGCCTGCAGATCGCCGCCGCCCTGCGCCGGCGGGACCACCCCATACCCGTCGTCCACACCGTGGAGATCCTCGACGCCTCCATCAGGGACGTGCCGCTGTCCCTGTCCCCGTGATCCGGCCCTTGATGGTCGGCGCCGGGACCTGGCGGCCGGCTCCGGGACCTGGCCGGCGCCGGGACCTGGCCGGCCGGGTTACGGCCTACTTGTAGCGGTAGATGATGCGGGCCCGGCTCAGGTCGTAGGGGCTGATCTCGACCTGGACCTTGTCCCCTGGGAGCACCCGGATCCGGTTCATCCGCATCTTGCCCGAGTTGTGGGCCAGG
>JBOGGP010000414.1:0-1561 GCA_050744105.1 Acidimicrobiales bacterium | reverse complement strand
GCGGTGCCCCCCGCGACGGCGGTGCCCCCCGCGACGGCGGTGCCCCCCGCGACGGCGGTGCCCCCCGCCGCCGGCGGCGGTTGGCGGCCGTGGCCGCCGTGGTGGCGGCGGCAGCCGGCGCCGGGGGCTGCGGCGGGGTGGCCCCCACGTCGATGCTGCCGCTGCGGGCGCCGCCGGTCACCTCCGCCCCCACCACGGTGCCGGGGCTGCCGGCGGCGACCACGGTGGCCGACCTCCGCGGCCCCGTGCCCGGGTACTCCTCGCCCGGCGGCCCGGCCACCATGACCGTGCCGGGGACCTGGTACGGGTTCGGCAGCGCCCTGCCTGTCGTCGGCGAGCAGCCCGGGTGGGCCGAGGTCCGCCTGGCCCAGCGACCCAACCAGTCGACCACGTGGATCCGCACGGCGTCGGTACCCATGTCGGTGACCCCGTACCGGATGGTGCTCGACCTGAGCACCGAGCACCTGTCGGTGTACCAGGCCAACCAGCTGACCCTGGACCTGCCGGCGGGGATCGGCACCACCGACGACCCGACGGTGACGGGCCACTACTTCGTGACCATGAAGGCCCCTCCCCCCGACTCCGGCTACGGCCCGTTCGTGCTGGTCACCTCGGCCCACTCAGAGGCCATCACCGACTGGGGCGGCTCAGGGGACGCCATCATCGCCATCCACGGCCCCATCGACTCCTACGACGACTCCCTGATCGGCACGACCGGGGCCCGGATCTCCCACGGCTGTATCCGCCTGCACGACGCCGACCTGGCCCGCCTGGCCGACATACCCGCCGGCACCCCCCTCGACATCGTCGGGTGACTACCGGGTCAGCTCAGCGCGCACGCCCCGCGGTCGGCCCACTGCGGCCCGGCGGCGCACGGGCGTACGTCGAAGTCGAAGATGGCCGTCACCAGCTTGGTCCCGTCGGGGAAGGTGGCCTCCACCTGGACCTCGTCGAGCATCTCGGCGACGCCCTCCATCACCTCGGCCCGGGACACCACGTGGCGGGCGCCGGCCGCCAGCTCGGCCACCCGGCGGCCGTCCCGGGCCCCCTCGACGACGAAGCTGGAGACGAGGGCCACCACCTCGGGATAGTTGAGCAGCACACCGCGCTGACGGCGGTCCCGGGCCACCATGGCCGCCACGCAGAGCAACAACTTGTCCTGCTCGTGCGGGCTCAGGTGCACCGGGCGAGCCTAATCGGCCCATCCGCCTCCCCACCCCAGGTCGCCGGCGCTCGGTTCGGCCCCAGGCCCGGGCCGGCCACGCTGGCCGCCGGCACCGCCGGCGGCAGGGGTGGCACCCGGGAGATTTGGACAGATCCAGCCGTTTGGACGTTTTCGACGCTATGGCGGCGCGATCCGTCCAAATGGCTGGATCCGTCCAAAAGTCCGCCTGCGGGTGGTGAAACGATGAAACGATGTGCTGAAGCCGGGTGCTGCAACCGTGTGCCAATTCGCCGGCGGCCGGAGGCTAGCCTCGGATCGCTTGGAGACTCCCGAGACCCCCCGGCAGGCCGAGCGCCCCCCCCGGCAGGCCGAGGGCCCCCCCCGGCAGGCCGAGTT
>JBOGGP010000413.1:0-1562 GCA_050744105.1 Acidimicrobiales bacterium | reverse complement strand
ACCTTCAAGCTGGACTCCGACTACGTAGTCGGGCGCCAGCCCGACCCCGCCCCCTTCGACGGGGCCCGGCCGCTGGTGCTGTCCGATCCCGAGGGCACCGTCTCCCCCACCCACGCCCTGGTCCACCTGGCCGAGTGGGAGGTGCTGGTCAGCGACCAGGGCTCCCATTTCGGCACCCACGTGTGGGTCCCCGGTGCGAGCGAGTGGACCCGCCTCGACGGGGGAAAGTCGGTCAAGCTGGAGCCCCGCAGCCACCTCCTCCTCGGCCGGCGCCGCCTGGTCTTCGAGCCGGTCAACCGGGCCTGAGGCCCACCGGGGGCTGGCGCCGGCGGCCGGGCACTCAGCGGGCCAGGATGCGCCGGTCGCAGTAGCAGCAGTGGTAGTCCACCGACGACAGCCGGTCGCGCCAGCCCGGGGGCAGGAGCTGGATGCTGTTGCAGCCCTTGCAGCGCAGCCGGTTGGTCTCGCGGGCCAGGCCCAGGCCGAGCAGCATCGAGGGGCGGAACGTGGTCTTCAGCTTGGCCACCGCCTGCCCGCTCGGCAGGGCGCGCTCCTCGGCCTCACGCTGCTCGCGGTGGCGCACGGCCATGGCGGCGCGGTAGCGGGCCGCGCTCTCCCAGCCGAGGTTGGCCGCCCGGGTGTCCATGGCCGGACCTCCGGGACGGGGCGGGGCGGTGCTGGTGGTGCGCCACGGCGTGGACCGCCGGCGCCCCCTGTCGGGGGCCCCCCTGCTTCCCCCGTTGCACGCCTGGGCGTAGGCCTCGTTGAGGTCCTGCATCCGGCGCTGGGCCTCCTCCTTGATCCGCTCCGGGCTGCCCACGAACCGGTCAGGATGGAAGATCTGGGCCAGCACCCGGTAGGCCTCGGACACCTCCGCCTCCGGCGCCCCCGGGCGAACGCCCAACACCTCCCAAGGATTCACCGCCGCTTCCCTGAACCACGGCCCATCACGTCCTGGCACACCCCCAGTCCACCAACGTCCATTCGATCCTGCGGGTGGAGAAAGATTATCCCTCTCCGACGCCGGTCCCCTCGAACTGGGCCAGCTCCGACTCCCAGACGTCGTCCAGCTGCTTCACGAAGTCAAGGGTGCGGGCCGCCTCGTCCTCGTCGATGCGGGCCATGGCGAAGCCGACGTGGATCAGGACCCAGTCTCCGACCTCCAGGCCGCCCTCGTCCCCCAGCACCAAGCCGACGTTGACCTGGCGGCGCACCCCGCTGACGTCGACGGTCGCCAGATGCTGGGCGGCGTCGTCGAGGTCAACGACCTGGCCGGGAATGCCGAGACACATGGGGGGCCCTCCAGTAACGGGTTCGGACCGCCCAGGCTAGCCCGAGACCGGGACGTAGCGGGCTCAGGACGTGCGGGTGAAGTGCAGGGCTGCCTTCTCGCCGTTGAGCGACACGTTGACCACGAAGCTGTGGCCGACGGGGGCGACGATGTTGTTGCCGTAGTGGAGGTCGGACTCGCCCGAGGTGACGCCCTGCATGACGCTGACCGGGACGTTGGTCGTGGTGCCGGCGGTGGTGTCGGTCAGGGAGATGGTGGGATTGGCCCCGGC
>JBOGGP010000412.1:0-1572 GCA_050744105.1 Acidimicrobiales bacterium | reverse complement strand
GGGTAGGGATCCAAGAGCGAGGCGAAGGGCAGGCGTCCTCGCACCTCGGCCCGCAGCGGGGCGGGACGGGAGGAGAGCACCTTGCCGTAGGGGCTGGAGAAGCGCAGCTCCCCCTGGGCGGAGCCCCGTAGGGACCAGCCGCCCTCGTGCACCAGGTGGTGGTGCGCCGAGCAGAGCATCGCCAGGTTGTCGATGTCGGTGGGGCCGCCCCTGGCCCAGTGCCGGACGTGATGGCCGTGCAGCCAGCGACGTCGTCCGCAGCCGGGGAAGCGACAGCCCTGGTCACGCTCGCCCACCAGGCGGGAGAGCCACGCCGGGATGGTCCGGGTGACCCTGCCGACGCCGATCGGCCGTCCCTGGGACTCGGTCACCACCTGGGTGCGGGCGTCGCAGGAGAGCCGCCGTGCGACCTCGGGGGCGAGCGTCCCCCCGTCCTCGCACACCGCCGCACCGCAAGCCCCGGCCAGCACCTCGGCCTCGACGTGGATCACCACGGTGGCCCGGTCCGCGCCCCCCCCCGCCCCGCCCCGCCAGCTCCGAGGAGGCCAGTCCCACCAGGGCATCGGCGAGGCGGCTCTCGTAGGGGACCTGCCCCCCGGTCCCCTCCTCGGTGGGAGCCTCGTCGGCGAGCAGGCCGAGCGCCTTTTGCACCACCGCCCCGTCCCCTGCCGCCAGGCGTCCCGAGAGCCGGGTCTGGCCGTCGTGGTCCCGGCGCAGCCGGAGGAAGCGACGCCGGTGGGACTCCAAGGCGTCGGAGGTGCTCTTGGGCCGCTCCCGCCGTGCCATCGCCTCCAGGGTGGCGGCGGACAGCCCAGGGGCCTCCCTCGCCCAGGACTCGTCGCTGCCGGGGCTTGCCATCGATGCCACCGGTGCCAGCTGGTCGAGCGAGAGCCGCCCCTGCCCGAAGGCCGCCGCCAGCGCCGGCAGGGGAACAAGGGCGCCTGCGCATCCGGCGTAGCGCCGGGCCGTGGAGAAGGAGACCCCCAGCGCGCTCACCAGCCAGGAGACCATGGACAGCGCCCCGTCGGTCCTGTAGGAGCCCCGGGCGTCCATCTCTGCGATGGCGGCCAGCATCGCCGACTGGGTGGCGCACACCGCCGCGTGCAGCTGGGCTATCACCTCCGACAGCTCCCCGTCGCTGGCACCCTCGTAGGGCCCGCCTTCCATGCCGCCATCATCCCAGGAGGCTATGACAGTCACCCAGAGGTGGCAGGAGTGGATGGGGGGCACGGGGCCAGTGGGGCACGGGGCCAGTGGGGCACGGGGTCAGTGGTGCCCGGAGCCGGCGAGGCACCGCCGACCTCCGCCACCCCTACCGGATGCCCAGTCTGACGTGAGGCCAGGACCCCCGTGACGGGGGCCTGGGATACCGTCGCGACCGATGCCCAGGTGGGTCTGCCTTCTTCGTGCCGTCAACCTCGGGGGCCACAACAAGGTCCCGATGGTCACCCTGCGCAAGGCGATGGAGGCGGCCGGGTTCCGGGACGTGCAGACGTACCTCCAGAGCGGCAACGTGGTAGCCACCTCGGCGCACGCGAGCGCCGCGGAGGCGGCCGCGCACCTCAGCAGGCT
>JBOGGP010000411.1:0-1582 GCA_050744105.1 Acidimicrobiales bacterium | reverse complement strand
TATGTAGACCGTGTCGGTGCCGCCGGCCAGGGTGGCCGGGTCGAGGTTGGGAGCCTGGCTGGTGGCCAGGGCCGCCTCGCCACGGTAGGCGGCCAGGACCCCGGCGGTCGTCGACCAGATCCCCGAAAGCTCCCGGGGATCGGTGGCGGCCAGGCCGGCCAGGACATCGGTGGCCAGGCCGGCGCCGTGGCTGGTCAGGGTGGCCTTGGCCGGGCCCAGATCCTGGCGCAGGACCCATCGGGCGACGCTGCCCATGTCGGCGCCGACCAGGGCGGCGGCGTGGAGGAGGGGCGCGAGCATGGCCTCGGCGCGCTCGCTCCAGTGTCCGGCGTCGCCTCTTGGGGAGCTCGGCCGGGCTGCCCCCACCATCCCCCGGGCGGTGACCAGGGCGTCGCCCCAGGTGCGGGCTGCCACCACGGGGGACCAGCGCAGGGGGGTGACGCCGGCGGGGACGTCCACGCTTCCGGTGGGGTCGAACAGCCAGCACCGCCCCAGCTGGGCCCGTCCGGCCAGGGTGGCCCGCAGCACGTCGGGCTTGGTCGAGGTGGACACGACGGCTCCTGGGGCGGCGAGGACGTTGGGTACCACGATGGAGGTGGTCTTGCCGGATCGGGGCGGCCCGAGGACCAGGACGGACTGCTCGGGCCGGGCAAAAGCCAGGCCACCGGCCCCGGCGCCCACGTACAGTCTCGGGCCGAGCACGGCCAGTCGACGGCGGAGCTGTTCCAGGTTTTCGGGAGGCACGTCGCTCCTCGGGTGCCTGGCGGACGGGGCGGGGAGTTCGCCAGAAGCTACCGCCTGTCGACGGCCCCTAGCATCCGGGCCCGGCGGCGCCGGCGGTGGAGGCCGGCAGAGTCCGAGGACGCCGGGCAGGGAGGGCAGCCCTGTGCATACATACGGTGGCCTTCGACAACCCGGACGGGACGCGGCGACGAGGCCACCGGGGCGCGCATCGTGCGCCAACGTCCTCCTGGTCCTCAATCCAGGGGGCTCGAGCATCCAGGGGGCTCGCGCTTGTCGTTCAGCGTGTCGCAGGGGTCTGAGTCGTTCAGCTACTCCATCCCTGGCGGCGCCGTACAGAGCTTCACCTGGTGACGCGGCCACCTGCGGGCCACCTGGTCCGGAGCGGGAGCCGAGCAGGCGCCGGCACAGTTCATCGGAGACTCCCGGGCGCCCCGCCGCTCCCGGTGCCCCGCGGGCTGGAGGTGAGACGCCGAACCGCTACGTGAGAGAGCTGGCCCGGTCGCCCGGCGAGGGCGCCCCCACGAGCCATTTCGCTGGGCGCTCGTCACGGGGAGCTGGCCATGGCCCGGGCGGCCCAGGGCCGTCGTTCGCTGCGGCGGGCCAGGGCCCAGGCCAGGCCCGTCGTTCGCTGCGGCGGGCAGCGCAACACAAATGCGCGTCACTTTTTCTTCGGGGGAGGGTACCGCGCATTTGTGCTCACATACGCTACATAAGTGCGCGGTACCCTACGTGCCGAGAAAAGCGACGCGCATTTGTGCACCACGGCCGCCGCCGGCCGCACCCCGCCCCCCCCGCCGGCCGCACCCCCCGCCGGCCGCAACCCGCACCCCCCGCCGGC
>JBOGGP010000410.1:0-1583 GCA_050744105.1 Acidimicrobiales bacterium | reverse complement strand
CACCTCCACCTCGATGATGAATGCCCCAAGCTCAGCCACGACCTCGCCGATGATCTCCTTGAGCCGGGCCTCGACCCGCCCGACCAGCACCCGGCGGCGGTACCTGGGACACCAGATGATGTGGTACTTGGCCGAGTAGATCGTCTTGTTGGTCGAGCGATATGCCACCGCAACCATCATCGCAGGGGGGTGGGACACTCCCGGGCCCCGTCCACCGAAGGCACTCGGGGTCGGGCCTGCGGCCCGAGCGGCGCTCTACCTCCCAGGCCTGAAGGCCTGGGCTTCCCGCCCCACACCCCATTTCGGTGAGGCGACGGATCCAGGCCGCCGTCGAACTCCTCGCCGTCGACCCTCGGCCCTCAGCCGCGAGCCGGCTCGTCGGTGGAGCAGGCGAGTGGCGAGTCCGAACCGGCGACTACCGGATCATCTACGAGATCGAGGACGACGAGCTCGTCGTCGTCGTCCTTCGTATGGGCCACCGCCGCCAGATCTACGACCCGTAGGCCGATCCGTAGCAACACAGAGAGCGCAAGGCACCGCCTTCCCGCCCAGACTGAGCCTCCTGGCCGGGCTCGGGGCCAGGGCGGCACCACGAGCCGGGGCCTCCCCCTCTGGCGTCGACGTCCAATCGAGGGCGCCAGGCTGGCGGCCACCCGGCGTCGCAGTCCTGTGGGAGGTGCGCGGACGAGGACGTGGGTCATGGGATAGTCTCTATTTGCTCACCTCTCCCAACAGCCACATCAGCCACAGCGAGCGGGGGCCCACGACTCAAGCACGACTCGAGCACGACTCGAGCACGACTTGAGCACGGGACAGCACGACACCACAGGGACACACGCACGAACCGCAGGACGGCGAAGGCGAAGGCGAAGGAGGACAAGGCGAGCCGATGACCACGACGCCATGAGCGCCACTTCACGAAGCGCCATACAGGAGGTCGTCGGGCGGGAGATCCTGGACTCGCGCGGTAATCCCACTGTCGAGGTGGAGGTACGCCTGCGCTCCGGGGCAACCGGCCGGGCGGCGGTGCCGTCGGGGGCCTCCACCGGCAGCTTCGAGGCGGTCGAGCTGCGCGACGGCCACACCAGCGCCGGCCACACCAGTGCCGGCCACACCAGCGCCGGCCCCACCAGCGGGGCCCGCTACGGGGGCAAGGGGGTGACCCGGGCGGTGGGTCACGTCAACGGCGAGATCGCCGGTGCGGTGACTGGCTTCGACGCCCTCGACCAGCGGGGCCTCGACTACCTGCTGGTCGACCTGGACGGCACCGACAGCAAGGGCCGGCTGGGGGCCAACGCCATCCTGGGCGTCTCCCTGGCCGTGGCCCGGGCCGCCGCCGTCGAGACCGGCCTGCCGCTGTGGCGGTACATCGGGGGGGTCGGCGCCCACCTGCTCCCCGTGCCGATGATGAACGTGCTCAACGGTGGTGCCCACGCCGACAACAACGTCGACCTCCAGGAGTTCATGGTCGTCCCGGTGGGCGCAGCCAGTTTCGCCGAGGCCCTGCGGTGGGGGGCCGAGACCTACCATGCGCTGCGAAAGATCCTCCACGACCGGGGCCTGTCGACAGCGATCGGCGACGA
>JBOGGP010000409.1:0-1595 GCA_050744105.1 Acidimicrobiales bacterium | reverse complement strand
GCCCCGGAAAAGCGGCGGAGAGTACGGCCTCCTTCTCGGCCAGGTCGGCCACCCGCACGGCGAGGATCGGACCGTCGGGCGGCGCCGTGGCGCCGAACCGCTTGATGTCCGCCTTGCTGAAGGATCGCTCCCATGCGAATGCCTTGCCCCCGGCGGACCACGTGAGGTTTCCGTGACGTTCACCCTCGACGACATCGGGCAACGCGCCGGCCAGGGAAGCCACGTCGGCTATGGTCGCCATCGTCACCACCCTAGTGTCCTGCGCCCGATTGTCCTGCGCCTGCCGGCGTCAGGACGACGCCGCGCCCTGCGGGCTGTCGACGTCGTCAGGGTGCAGCAGCTGGCCGGCGGCCAGGGCCCGCCGCAGGCGTCCGCCGACCAGCCGCTCGCCATCGGCGGCGGGCACACCGCCGCCCGGCTTCTTGGCCACCAGGTCTCCCGGGGCGACCACGTGGCCCACCGGCATCGACTGGGCAGCGACCAACGACCGTCCGAACAGCTCCCGCATGGGGGCCAGCTCGGCCGCCGACTCGTCCTTGTCGAGCGGCGAGGCCAAGGCGGCCTCGATGTAGGCCACGCCCTCGACCAGGGTGCGCAGCTCCGCGGTGGTCACCGACGCGGCCACGTCGGGACCGAACATCTGCCGGCTGAGGGTCACGTGGACCTCGACTACTCGGGCACCGAGCACGACGGCGGCCAGCGCCGGAAAGACGGTGCCCGAGTGGTCCGACAGGCCCGTGGCGCACCCGTAGCGCCGGGCGATGTCGGCCAGCACGTTGAGGCCCACCTGGTCTGGCCTGAGCGGGTACGCCGAGGTGCATTGCAGGACGGCCAGGGGACCCGCCCCCGGGACCCGCAGGCGGGTGACCGCGCCGTCAAGCTCGGCCCAGCTGCTCATCCCACTCGACAGGATGATCGGCTGTCCGGTGCGGGCCACGGCATCGAGCAGCTGCGGATTGGCCACCTCGCCCGACGCCACCTTCCAGGCAGCCACCCCGACGCTGCGGAGAAGATCGACGGCGGCCAGCGAGAAGGGCGAGCTCAAGAACGCCAGGCCGCGGTCCACCGCGTGGCGGGCCAGGCCCGACCAGGCGTCGGGGCTGAGCTCCATGCGCTGCCAGTACTGGTAGCGGGTGTCGTCCTGGTAGCTGAAACGTACCCGCCACGGCTCGTCGGTGCGACTCTCGGCCGCGGCGATGTGGGTCTGAAACTTGACCGCTCCCGCCCCGGCATCGGCGATGGCGTCGACGAATGCGTGCGCCAGGCCGAGACTTCCGTCGTGGGCCTGGCCGACCTCGCCAACCACGACAACCCGGTCGCTCCAATCCAACCAGTCCAACACCCACGCCAGCGTAGCGGCGGGACCGTTCCGAAATCTGTCTCATCTGTCACTTTCGACGAGCACCGGCCTCGGAGCCACCTGTTGCCGGGTGGCGGTGACGGTCCTATCCGGCCCGGATGGGCCGGCGCCGTCCTGACGGTTCTCCGAGGAGCACCTGGGCGAGCCCATGGACCTCTCCTCTCCCCGTCCGCTCGCCGGGAGCGTGTCCTGGCTGGTTCCCGCCGCAGCGGCGGCACCGGTGCTGATGTGGGCC
>JBOGGP010000408.1:0-1596 GCA_050744105.1 Acidimicrobiales bacterium | reverse complement strand
CCCCCGCCCCGGCCGGCGCTCGCCCCCCGCCCCGGCCGGCGCTCGCCCCCCGCCTAGGATCCGCTGGTGGCCTCCCCCGCCCGGCCCCGGCTCAGTCTCTGCGCCAAGACGGCCAACTCGGGGGCGTGGCTGGAGGACTGGGCGTGCCGGGCCCGGGGCTATGCCGACGAGATCGTCCTGGCCGTCGACGACGCCTCGAACGACGACACGTTGGACCTGGCCCGCCGGGTGGCCGACCGGGTGATCGTCTTCGCCCACCCCCCGGTCACCGAGATGGCCCACGACATCCTGCTGCGGGAGGCCCGGGGGGAGTGGCTGCTGCTCCTCGACGACGACGAGGTGATGGCGCCGGGCTTCGGGGCCCGCCTGCCCGACCTGGTCGGCGACACCTACCTGACGCACTACTGGCTGCCCTATCGCTGGGTGGTGCCCACCGGCGGAGGGTACGGATGGCTGCGCACCTTCCCGTGGCACCCCAATCCCCGG
Source organism: Acidimicrobiales bacterium (assembly GCA_050744105.1). Lineage (GTDB taxonomy): Bacteria > Actinomycetota > Acidimicrobiia > Acidimicrobiales > Palsa-688 > JBOGGP01. The sequence continues at coordinate 1,110 of JBOGGP010000408.1, read as the reverse complement.
GCCCGCCTGGTGCGCAACGTGGGCAGCATCTTCGGCGACCGGGGGCGCCTGCACGCCCCCCTCGACATCGCCGGCGCCGGCCGGGTCCTGGACGGAGACGACTGCGCCATCTACCACCTCGACTTCGTGCGACGGGACCGGGCCGCCCGGGAGGCCAAGGTGGAACGCTACCGCGGGCAGGCGGCGCCGAGCTGCGAGGAGTACTACCTGTGGGAGGACTACGGGGCCACCCTCGACGTGGTGCCCCTCGACGAGGAGGTGGTGAAAGGGGCCCCGACCGGGCTGGCTATCTCCCGTGCCCGGGAGGCGGCCCTTACCCGGGCCGAGGTCGGGGCGGTGGTGAGCGTGGCCGCTCAGAGAGCCTCCTCCGCCCGCCAATGGAGGACGGCCGACGTCTTCTCCGCCGACTACGTCGCGACCACCACCCCGACCCGGGTGCTGGCCAACCGGGGCTACCCGGTGGAGGTCCGGTTGCGCAACACCTCGTCCCTGCGGTGGCGCAACACCGGCACCGGCGACGGCGCCGTGGTCCTCAGCTACCACTGGTCCCATCCGGAGCACGGCCGCCTCCTCGTCGACGGCGACGTCGCCCTGCTCCCCCACGAACCGGCCCCCGGCGAGGAGGTCTCGGTTGCCGCCGGCATCTGGACTCCCTACGACCCAGGGACCTACCGGCTGGAGTGGGATCTGCGCGCCGAGGGGGTCAACTGGTTCTCCGAACGCGGCGTGGCCCCCCTGTCCGTCGACATCGATGTCGCCTCTGAGGGCCGGCTGCTCGGCCGCCCCCGGGCCGTGGCCGCCCTGCCGGCCCGGGCCCGGGAGGGGGCCTCGCCGGCACGACCCCGGGCCGCGGTCGCCCCGGTGGCCCGGCCCTGGCTCTTGCGGGCCCGGGCCGTGGCCGCCCTGCCGGCCCGGGAGGGGGTCCCGCCCGCCCGGCCCCTCTTACCGCTGCCCTTGCCGTGGGCGTCCCGCCTGGAGGCGGCGCTGCGGGCTGGCCGCCACGCCCTGCGCCGGGGCGGCGACGTCGTGCTGGGAGCGGCCAACGCCGTGCCCGTCGGCCCCCTGCGTGCCCTCGACACCCGCGACGGCACCGGTTTCCCCGGGGCCACC
>JBOGGP010000407.1:0-1600 GCA_050744105.1 Acidimicrobiales bacterium | reverse complement strand
GTGGTGGCCAAGCGGCCGCCGAGGCCCATGCGCTCGATCGCCGCCCCCGCCCGAGCGGCCCCCTCCCCTGATCGCCCGCCGGCCCCCGCCGCCCGCAGTGCGAAGGTCACGTTGGCTTCTACGGTCAGGTCGTCGTACAGGCCGGTGACATGCCCGAGCAGGCCGATGCGGCGGCGCAGGCCGGACATCGCCGCCTGGCCCGCCCGCTCCGCGCCGCACAGGGCCACGCCGAGGACCACGGCCTCCCCCGCGGTCACCGCCAGCAGGCCGGCGCAGGCCCGCAGCACGCTGGTCTTGCCCGCCCCGTTGGCTCCCCGCAGGGCGACGACCTCGCCGGCCTCCACCTCCAGGTCCAGGCCGGCCAGCACTGGGTAGCTGCCGGCCAGGGCGACAGCGGATCGGAAACGTACGGCGCTGGCCATGGCGACGCCGGCAACGCTAGCGAGGGCCGGTCGGCGCGGTCCAAGCGACGGCCGGCGGCCGGCGCCGGGCGGCTCGGCCGGCCGCTGTCAGACGGTGGAGAGGCGGCTCAGGCCGAGGTGGTCGAGCAGGTACCCGGCCCAGGTGGACAGCACGTGGAGGTCACCAACGAGCAGCAGCAGGCCAAGAGCGGACAGCACCAGGCCCGAGACCAGGTTGATACTGCGCATATGGGCCCGGGCCCAGCCCAGCACACCGGTGAGGCGGCCGAAGGCCATGCCGGCGACCACGAAGGGCACGCCCAGGCCGAGCGAGTAGGCCACCAGCATGGCCTCGCCCCGCCCCAGGGTATGGGTGTCGCTGGCCAGGCTGAGCACGGCGGCCAGCGCCGGCCCGATGCAGGGAGTCCATCCGAAGGCGAAGGCCATGCCCATCACCGGCGCTGCCCACGGCCCCAGCCCCGACGGTGCCACCTGGACCCGGCGCTCCCGGAGCAGCCACGCCGGCCGGAGCAGCCCGGCGAAGACCAGTCCCATGACCAGGATGAGACCGCCGGCCACCTGGCCCAGGACCGCTTGGTGGTCCTGGAGCACCCGGCCGGCGCCGCTGGCGCCGGCCTCCAGGGCGGCGAAGACGGCGGTAAAGCCGGCGACGAACAACAGGGTCGAGCGCATCAGCCGGGCCCTGGCGGCCCCGTCCGGGCCGGCCATCTCGGCGCTGCCCATCCCCGACATCATCGACAGGTAGGACGGCACCAGGGGCAGGACGCAGGGGGAGAGGAACGACACCAGGCCGGCGCCGAAGGCCACCGCGAAGCCGGCGGGGGAATGGAGGATGAGGGCGTTTGGGCTCACTGCTGCCACCATCCTGGCACGGCCGGCGGCCCGGCCGGCCGGCGGGGTCCGCGGTGGCGGGAGGGGGTGGGGGTAGCGTGGCCACCTGATGTCGAGCGCGGTCGCTCTGGTCGTCGGGACGCTCGCCGGCTGGGCCGCCGGCGGCCGCCTTCGCAACCTGGCCCGCCAGAGACTGCGATGGTGGCCCCTGCTCGTCGCCGGCCTGGCCCTCAGCGCCCTGTCCGGGCCCCTCGGTGGCGGCGCCGGGGCGTCGACGGCGTGGGCCGGCGACCTTTCCCAGGCGGGCGGCTACGCCTGCCTGGTGGTGGCGGCGTGGGCCAACCGGG
>JBOGGP010000406.1:0-1601 GCA_050744105.1 Acidimicrobiales bacterium | reverse complement strand
GGGCCACCCGCTCCGGGGTGCCGGCGCCCCATATCCCGAGGACGATGCGGCCCACCGGCGCCGCCGAGAGCATGCAGTAGGCGACGAGCTCGTCGAAGGTCCCGTAGCGGTGAACGGACTGGTCCCGGCGGTTGGCCTCGATGAGGTCGCGGAAGGGCTGGAGCGGGAGCTGTCGCTCGGCCAGGGTCGGCGCCAGCCGCCGCAGCACCGGGTGGCTCGCGGTCCCGACCGCCGCCCGTCCGAGCTCTTCGTCCAGCCAGGCCAGCAGGGCGAGCCGGTCGCCGTCGGCCTCGTCGCCGATGTCGTCGGCCAGCCGGGCGAACCCGTAGACGGCAAGGAGGTGCGCCCGGTCCTTCCTGGCCAAGAGGCGTGAGGCCACTGGGAAGTTCTCGGCGCTGGCCTGGGCAAAGACCGACTCCGCGGTCGGTACGCCGGTGCATTTCGGTGATCCTGTCGGGGGGGAGACCACCGGTTGCTCCTTGTCAGGGGTGGGAGATCGATCGTCCACTACTGATATACGTGCCCATTGTGGCACAGGTCAATAGGCGTAGAGCCTGGTGAGATCGTGTATATTGCGTGGCTCTAGGCCAACGAACGATCGTATGGCGACCGGAACAAACGATCGTATGGCTCTATTCATGGCTGCTGTATAGAGGGAAAGCGAACGCTTGTCCGGTACCATCGGCCCAGCACCCGGCCATCTGGCGAGGTGGGCGTCCGCCGGGCACGGCGGCGGGCAGCCCCCGGTGTGCGACCGCCGGGCACGGCGGCGGGCAGTCCCGGGGTCGCTCCCGGCCAACGCCATGCCTGTTTCCGCCGGGCCGATCAGTGGGTACCCGAAGAGGTGAAGAGGGACTGGCCGACACCTGCGACGAAGGTAGGAGGCGCACGACCATGTCACAGCACCCGATCGGGGCCAGGGGGCGGGCCCTGTTCCCCGAACCCAGGCGATCCTCCGGGTCAGGCTCTCCCGAGCGCCCGGCCGAGGCCCAGGGAGGTTCCGGTGGAGAGCCGCAGGAGGCGACGGTGAGCGAACTGGCCCGCCGGCCCTCGTCCGGCGGTTCGCCGGGTGCCGGCGCCGCCCGGGACGGGTCCCTGGCCGCACTCGACGCCCTGTGCGCGGCACTCGATCAGATCGCCGAGGACCAGCGCGTGCTCCGGGCGAAGCTCGAAGGCCTCCGCCGCCAGCGGGCCGAGGGGGAGTCGTGGCGGGAGATCCTGTCCGGGGAGGACCCACCCGGGTCCATGCAGGTGGTGAGCCGCATGCTGGCCTGCCTGGCCAAGGCCAGCGGCGCCTTGCGCAAGGAGCTGGTGGAGACCCTTCGCCGGGAGGGAACCAGCATCCCGGCCATCGCCCGGATGTTCGGCGTGACCCACCAGCGGGTCTCGAACCTCCTCCGCCGCCCCGTCGACTGACCGCCGGCCCTCCCGGCGGCCTGGCCGCCTGGCGGGGGCTCCACGGCATGTTCGGCAGCGACACTGGCGTGGCAGGCCCTCCTTCGGGCAGAATGGAAGGAGCGGGTGGGGGCCCGCGGTGTTGACGGAGGGGGACGACGGTGGGGGAAGCCGGCGCAGCGCAGCGTCCATGGGATCATCACGGG
>JBOGGP010000405.1:0-1615 GCA_050744105.1 Acidimicrobiales bacterium | reverse complement strand
GACGCCAGTGCCCTCGACCCCTCAGTGCCGCCGGCTCGGCCTGGCCCGGTGCTCCTCCATCCGCTTGTGGATCAGGGCCCGCCGGGCCTGGAGCTGGCGGTAGGTCAGGGTGTCGGTGCCTGTCGGCACGCCGACCGCAGCGCGCACCCCTTCCATGTCCACCGGGTGGTCACGGGGATCGATACCTATGTCCTGGGCGATCCGGGCCCCGTAGCGGGCGGCGAAGTACCCGGCCACGGCGGTGACCTCGGCAAACAGGTCGACGTCGGGGGCCAGCGTGGCCAGGGCCCCGTCGAGGAACAGGAGGTTCTTCACGAAGAGCATGAGCACCTTGGGAAACCGGGCCCCGTACGCCAGTAGCTGGCGGGTCAGCTCGCGGACCTGGCGCAGGAGCTCGTCGGGGGCCATGGTCGCCGGGTCGACGGGCGGCTTGTCCAGGCCGAAGTCCTTGACCACGGCGTCGATGTCGGTGTCGGCAGGCAGGGCCCCGAGGTCCCGCAGGGCCACCAGCTGGAGCCTGGGGTCGTTCATGCTCCCGCCCATGAGCAGGCGGAGGAAAGCCAGCCGGCGCCCCTCGTCCAGCCGACCGGTGATGCCGTAGTCGACCAGGGCCACCTTCCCGTCGGACTGGACGAAGAGGTTGCCCCCGTGAAGGTCGCCGTGGAACACCCCGTAGAGGGTGGCGCCCTCCATGAAGGCGATCATCAGGGCCCGCACCACCGCCGAGGTGTCGATCCCGGCCCGGCGCATCCCGGCCACGTCGTCCCAGCCGAAGCCGTCGAGGCGTTCCATCACCAGGACCCGGCGGGTGACCAGCTCGGGGTGGGGCCGGGGCACCACGACCGAGCGCTGGCCGGTGTCGGCCAGCACCCTGGCCACGTCGAGCATGCTGTCGGCCTCCAGACGGAAGTCGAGCTCCTCGACCACCGTCTCGGCGAACAGCTCCACCAGCGCCGGCGGGTTGGCCAGGGCGGCGACGGGGATGCGGCCGATGAGTGCGGGGGCGATCCAGCTCATGGCGGCCAGATCCCGGCGGACCAGGTCTTCCACCGCCGGGCGCTGCACCTTGACCACCACTGCCTCCCCCGTGGGCAGCGTCGCCGGATGGACCTGGGCGATCGACGCCGCCGCCAGTGGCTGGCGGTCGAAGGTGGCAAACACCCGCTCCAGCGGCTGGCCCAGGTCGGCTTCCACCACCGCCCTTATCGCCTCGAAGGGCTCGGGCGGCACCCGGTCACGCAGAAACCGGAACTCGGCCACCAGCTCGGCCGGGAACAGACCCTCCCCCGAGGACAGGATCTGGCCCAGCTTGATGTAGGTGGGACCCAGCCGCTCGAACGACCGGCGCAACCGGTGGGACAGGCCGGCGCGCGACACCTCGGGGCGGCCCTGGCGACGGGCCCGCCGGCGTTCGACGACGTACCATCCTCCCACCGCCGAGCCCAGCTCCATGCCGGTGCGGACGACTCGCCGGCCCGGAGGCAGGCGCCGGTGGGCGAGCAGGCGGGGCACGCGCGCCGCCGTGTCGGTCCGCAGCCGGTCCATGCCGGTGCGCCACCCCAGGCCGTCGCGTTCGAGGATCCAGGGCGGGTCGAAGCTGAAGGCACCCCAGGCT
>JBOGGP010000404.1:0-1628 GCA_050744105.1 Acidimicrobiales bacterium | reverse complement strand
CGCCGCTTCGAGATCAGGGTCGACACCGCCTTCGAGGAGGTGATCGCCGCCTGCGCCGACCGGCGCCGGCCGGGAGCGTGGATCTCCGCCGACGTCAGGAACGCCTACCGCCGCCTGCATCGCCTGGGCTGGGCCCACTCGGTCGAGGCGTGGTCGGCGGGCGGCCTGGCCGGCGGCTTGTACGGTGTGGGGGTCGGCGGGCTGTTTGCCGGCGAGTCGATGTTCCATCGCCGTACCGACGCGTCCAAGGTGGCCCTGGTCGCTCTCGTGGAGCTGCTGCGCGGCGGTGGAGCGACCCTGCTCGACGTCCAGTGGGCGACCGACCACCTGCGTTCGCTCGGTGCTGTCGCCGTGTCCCGGTATCGCTACCACGAGCTGCTGGCCGAGGCTCTGAGCCGACCGGCGCCGGCGTTACACCCCGGGCCGGCGGCCGTGGTCCGTGGGCGGGAGGCCGGCGGCCGGCGTGCCCCGTGACCAGGGGTCTCGGGGGGTAAGCAAGGGGCGGACCGCCGGGGAAGTCGCTGAGACGTTAGGACTGTGCACTTAGGTACCGCTAAGGGGTACCTAAGTGCACAGTCCGCCTCATGGTCCGCCCGGCGAGCCCGTGCCAGCCGTGGTTCGAGAAGCGCTCGCCGAACCGACCCGACCGACCCAGCCCGACCGACCCAGCCCGACCCAGCCCGACCCGACCCAGCCCGACCGACCGACCCAGCCCAGCTATCGGCCTGAGGCCGCTTCGACCACCCTGCCGGCGAGGGCCGGCATGTCGAGGCGCCGGCACACGGCGGCGAGCTCCGGTTCCGGGCCACGCCAGGCCAGGTCGTCGACCGAGGTGAGGAGGGTCCCCTCCGAGCGCAGGGTGGCCAGATCCTTGTAGAGCAGGGCCTCCCCCCGCCGCTCTCGCAGGCCGGCGGCCAGGCCTGCGGCACCCCGCACGCTCACCTCCCAGCGCTCCGCCAGTGCGGGGATGGCCTCGATTGTCCCCCAGCGGGCCAGGACGGTGGCGGCCGACGCCGGGCCCCAGCGGGGCACGCCGGGGTAGCCGTCGGCCGAGTCGCCGACCAGGGCCAACCAGTCCGGGACCGAGGCCGGCGCCACCCCGAACTTGGCCCGCACCCCTGCCTCGTCGTACACCACCCGCCGGCGCCGGTCCAGCTGGACGACCGCAGCCCCCCCTCTGCCGCCAGCCCCGCCCCGGCTCCCGGTGTCCCGCACGCATTGGGCCAGGTCCTTGTCGGGGGTGCATATCAGTACCCGGCTGACCCGGGGATCGCTACGGGCGGCGGCGGCGGCGGCGGCCAGGGCGTCGTCGGCCTCCAGGTCGACCATGGGCCAGACCACGAGGCCCATGGCGGCCAGGGCGTCCTCGAGGATGCCGAACTGGCCGAGGATGGCCGGGTCCACGCCGACCGACGACTTGTAACCGGCGAAGAGGTCGTTGCGAAAAGACTCGATCACCTGGTCGGTGGCCACCCCGACGTGGGTGGCGCCGCCGTTGAGGAGGGCCAGCATCGAACCGAGCACGCCGCGCACGCCGGCGACCTCCATCTCCCCGCCTCCATGACCCACCTCGATGCGGTGCGAGGGCATGGCGAAGTGATGCCGGAACAGCTCGTAGGTCCCGTCGA
>JBOGGP010000403.1:0-1632 GCA_050744105.1 Acidimicrobiales bacterium | reverse complement strand
GAGCAGGATCTCCCGGTAATAATCGGCATCGTGATCGTGGCCTCCGCCGCCGTGGTGGCCGCCAACATCGCCGTCGACGCCTTCTACGCCGTGCTCGATCCTCGGGTCCGGCTCCACTAGTGCGCCCGCCGATGACCGTGGCGTGCCTGCCGGGTTGACGAGCCCAGGTCGGACAGGGAACTTCCGGGTCGGGCGGGCAGGCCGTCGGAGGGCGTGCCTGGTGGTGCCGCCGGGGGGCCGGGTCGGCCTGGTGGCACTGGCGCTGGCGCTGGCGCTGGTGATCGTGGCCGGCTGCGGTGGCCACGGATCTCGGGGCGGGGGGTCGGCCCCCCCGACCGGTGGGACCCTGCCCCCCCCGAGCTCGGCCAGCCTCGACCTCGGCGCGGCGCTCACGATGGCGCTGGGCCCGGCGCCGGTCAACTGGAACCAGCTCTCCGCCGGCGCTGGCGGCAGTCCCAGCATGGTCACCGACCAGGTCCTGCCGTCGGTCTTCGTGGTCCAGCCGGACTACAGCCTGGCACTCGACACCGACGTGGTGACCTCGGCCACCGAGACGTCGACCGATCCCCAGACGGTGGTGTACCAGATCAATCCCAAGGCCACCTGGTCCGACGGCGTCCCCTTCACCGCCGCCGACTTCGCCTACAACTGGATGGCCCAGAGCGGCAATCCCAGCTTCAGCGACCTCGGCGGCCACCCCTTCACCCCGGCAAGCACCACCGGCTACCGGGACATCTCGGCCGTGGCGTCCACGCCGGACAGTCCGGACACGGCCACGGTCACGTTCTCCACCCCCTTCCCGGACTGGCAGACGCTCTTCTCCGACATGGTGCCGGCCCACATCGCCACCAAGGTCGGCTTCGATGGCGGCTTCACCGACCCGGTCGACGACGTCGTCTCGGCCGGTCCGTTCCTCGTGGCCAGCTACACCCCGGGCCAGTCCCTGACACTGGTCCGCAACGCCCGCTGGTGGGGCCCGCCGGCGTCGCTGTCCTCGGTCACGTTCGACTTCGTGTCCCAGCCCTCGGTGGCCGGCACCGCCCTGGCCGTCGGCCAGGTGGGTGCCATCGCGGTCCCGCCGGCGGCCACCTTGCTGACCACCGTGGAGGCGTCGGGGGCCGTGAGGGTGGACGTCGGGCCCAGCCCGGCCTGGGAGGAGCTGGCGTTCAACGCCGCCGGCCCGTCGGGCCCCCCCGGCGGCGGGCCGTGGCTGGCCGATGCCAACCTGCGCCAGGCCCTGATGTTCGCCATCGACCGCTCTCAGATGATCGCCAGCACCGTAGGCGCCTACTCGCCCGCCACCACCCCGCTGGGCAATCGGTACCTCGTACCCCAGCAGCCGGGCTACGCCGACAACTCGGCGGGCCGCTTCGCTCACGCCAACCTGCCCGCAGCGCGGGCCCTACTGGCCCAGGCCGGATACGGCATGGTCGGTGGCGCCCTGGCCAGGGCGGGCAACGACGTGGCCCTCCGGCTGGCCACGCCGGGCAGCGCTGTGGACACCAGCCTCGCCCAGGCCGTCGCCACCGGTGCCGGCGCCCTCGGGATCGCGGTCACGGTCGACTCGGGGGCGGCGGCGGCCGCCGACATGGCCGTCGTGGACCGGACGGCCTCGCCCGACCTGGTCCAGGA
>JBOGGP010000402.1:0-1639 GCA_050744105.1 Acidimicrobiales bacterium | reverse complement strand
CCCCCCGCCGCCGGGGGCTCGGCCAGGGGCGCTCCACCCCTGGCCGTGTCCCGGCCCAACTTCGTCGAGCTGTGCGAGCGGCTGACCGCCCAGGACGAGCGGGCATTCGAGGCCACCTGGCGTTACCTCGGCCTGTCGGTCGACTGGTCCCAGCAGTACACGACCAGTGGCCGTGCTGCCCGGCGGGCGTCGCAGCGGGCCTTCCTACGCATGCTGGCCCGCGGCGAGGCCTACAGCGCCGAGGCGCCGACGCTGTGGGACGTGGACTTCGGCACCGCGGTGGCCCAGGCCGAGCTGGTGGACAAGGAGGTGGCCGGGGCGTACCACCGCCTGGCCTTCGCCGGGCCGGCGGGTGGCGGGCCGGCGGGTGGCGGGCCGGCGGGTGAGATCCTGGTCGACACGACTCGGCCCGAGCTCCTGCCGGCCTGTGTCGCCCTGGTGGCCCACCCCGACGACCCGCGCTACCAGCCCCTTTTCGGGACCACCGCCGTCACCCCCTTGTTCGGCGTGGAGGTGCCGGTGCTGTCCCACCGCCTGGCCGACCCCGACAAGGGCACCGGGATCGCCATGATCTGCACGTTCGGCGACGTCACCGACATCGTGTGGTGGCGGGAGCTCGGCCTGCCGGTGCGCTCGGTGGTCGGCCGTGACGGCCGCCTGGTCGCCTCCGCCCCCGCCGGCCTGTCCGGGCCGGGCGCATCGGCCTACGAGGCCGAGCTGGCCGGGCGCAGCGCGCGCCAGGCCCAGCGCCGGATCGTCGAGATGCTGGCCGACCACGGCGCCCTGCGGGGCGACGCCCGCCCCCTCACCCACCCGGTCAAGTTTTACGAGAAGGGCGACCGGCCGCTGGAGATCGTGACCAGCCGGCAGTGGTTTTTTCGCACCATGGCCATCCGCGACGTGCTGGCGGAGCGGGGCCGCCAGCTCCAGTGGCACCCGCCGTGGATGCAGGCCCGCTACCAGAACTGGGTCGAGGGCCTGGGCGGCGACTGGCTGGTCAGCCGGCAGCGCTTCTTCGGCATCCCCTTCCCCCTGTGGTACCGGGTCAGTCCCGACGGCCGGCCCGACCACGGCGCCCTCCTGATCCCCCCCGAGGACCGCCTGCCGATCGATCCCACCACCGACGTGCCCGACGGCTTCGTGGAGTCCGAGCGAGGTCACCCCGGTGGGTTCGTGGCCGACCCCGACGTCATGGACACCTGGGCCACCTCCTCGCTCACCCCCCAGATAACCGCCGGCTGGGAGGACGACCCGGACCTCTTCGACCGGGTGTTCCCCATGGACCTGCGACCCCAGGGCCACGACATCATCCGCACCTGGCTCTTTTCCACCGTGGTGCGCTCGGAGCTCGAATGGGGCCGGCTCCCGTGGGCCCACGTCGCCCTGTCGGGGTGGATCCTCGACTCCGACCGCAAGAAGATGTCCAAGTCCGACGGCAACGTCGAGACCCCCATGCCGTGGCTGGAGCAGTACGGCTCTGATGCCGTTCGCTACTGGGCGGCCCACGGACGCCCCGGTGCCGACACCGTCTTCGAGGAGGACCAGATGAAGGTCGGCCGCCGGCTGGCGGTCAAGGTCCTCAACGTTGGCCAATTCGTCCTCGGGCCCCGGGGCCTCGGCCTGGCCGGCGCCGGCCGCC
>JBOGGP010000401.1:0-1641 GCA_050744105.1 Acidimicrobiales bacterium | reverse complement strand
GGGGCAACAGGGGCAACAGGGGCAACAGGGGCAACAGGGGCAACAGGGGCAACAGGGGCAACAGGGGCAACAGGGGCAACAGGGGCAACAGGGGCAACATGTGGGTCGGGCCTCCGCCCGCCACGCCGGCGACGGCCAAGGAGCGACGGGTGACCCAGGGCTTCGGGCCTCAGGCCCCGCCGGAGACAAAGCCACCGGCGCGCGCCGCGGCGGCGGGGACCTGCTGGCACCCGGCGGCGGCGGCGGCGCCATCGGTCTTCAGCGAGGAGCTGTCGCCGTGGACCACGTCGTTGGTGGCGGACACCAGATCGGCCCCCAGCTGGGCCCACCGGGGCAGGGGCCGGCCCGCCGCCTGGTCGGCGCCGGCGCCGGCCAGGAGCTTGCCGGCCGAGTCGACCAGCGCCTCCCCGTCCGCCTTGGGCACCGAGCCGGCGCCGGCGTCAGCCAGGAAGACGTTGAAGGCCTGGCAGGCCCGGGCGGCGTCGACGTCGGCGGTGGCCGGCGCTGTCGCCGCCCCCCCTCGCTTGGCGCTCGCCCCCACTCCGCCGGCGAAGAGGGCCCCGCCGATGGCAGCCAGGGCCAACACGGCGCCGACCACCCGCCGCCTACCTCTCCTGGTTGGGCCCATGGCTCCATGATGGCCGCCCCGAGACCAGGAAGGAGGCTCACCCCCGATCCGTAGACTCGGCGCCGTGGGGGGGGACCGGACAGCGCCTCGCACCGGCCCGGCACTGGCCGCTGTGTGCGCGGTCGTCTTCCTGACCTTCCTCGACACAACGGTCGTCAGCGTGGCCCTGGCCGACATCCAGACCGACCTCCAGGCCGGGGTCTCGTCCCTGCAGTGGGTGGTCAACGGCTACGCCCTGGTATTTGCCGGCGCCATGCTGGCCGCCGGCTCCCTCGGGGACCGCCTGGGCCGGCGGCGGGTCATGGTCGCCGGCGTGGCGGTGTTTTGCGCCGGCTCGCTGGTGGCGGCGCTGGCCCCTGGTGTCGGCTGGCTGGTCGCAGGCCGCGCCGTCATGGGCCTCGGTGCCGCCGCCTCCGAGCCCGGGACGCTGTCGGTGATCCGCCACCTCTACGACGACGACCGCCGGCGGGCCCGCGCCCTCGGCCTGTGGGCCGCCATCTCCGGGCTGGCCATCGCCCTGGGCCCGGTGATCGGGGGCACGCTGGTGGGCCTGGCCGGGTGGCGGTCGGTGTTCTGGTTCAACGTGGCCGCGGCGGCGACTGTCCTGGTCGTCTCCGCCCGGGTGGTCCCCGAGTCGGTCGAGGGGGACCGGGGGTCACGGGATGTCGGCGGCTTCGTCCTGGCCGTGGTGTCCCTCTCGACGCTCACCTTCGCCGTCATCGACGGCGAGAGCACCGGGTACACCTCCGCTGGGATCCTTGCCCTCTTCGGCGTGTCCGCGCTGGCCAGCGCGGCGTTCGTCGCCGTCGAGCTGTCGTCCCCGGTCCCGCTCGTCGACCTCAGGCTGGTGGCCCGGCGGAGCTTTGCCGGCGCCCTGGCCGTCGCCTTCGCCATCTCCTTCGGGCTGTTCGCAATCTTCTTCTTCGTCGCCCTCTACCTGCAGCTGGTCGCCAACTACTCCGGTTACCGGATCGCCGAGATCTTCCTCCCCATGGCCGTGGTGATGATGGTGG
>JBOGGP010000400.1:0-1650 GCA_050744105.1 Acidimicrobiales bacterium | reverse complement strand
GGGTCGAGGCCGGCGGGGGAGCGGCGGCGGGGGTCCAGGCCGGCGGGGTCCCGGCCGGCGGGGGAGCGGTGGCGGGGGTCGAGGCCGGCGGGGGAGCGGCGGCGGGGGTCCCGGCCGGCGGGGGAGGGGGGCACGCCGCCGCCGTGCTGCGGGCGGTGCGGGTCGACGTGGGGCTGGGGGCCGCCATGGGCCTCCTCGACTCGTCGCGGGGGGCGGAGGGCTCCAGCCACCTCGACGACCTCGAGGCGCTGGAACAGGTGGCCGAGCTGCACCCCGACGCGGCGACCTTCGAGGCCTGGTTGCGCGAGCTGCTGGCCGGCCCTGGGCGCTCGGATGACGGCAACCGGGTGACGCTGTCGACGGTCCACCGGGTCAAGGGCATGGAATGGGACCGGGTGATCCTGTGGGGGGCCAACGCCGGCATCCTGCCCCACCGGCTGGCCACCGACGTCGAGGAGGAGCGCCGGGTGCTCCACGTGGCCGTTACCAGGGGCCGCCACCAGGTGGTGGTGATGGCCGACCGGACCAAGCCCTCGCCATTCCTCGACGAGCTGGACCGGCCGTCCTTGCTCCCGCCGTCCGGCCCCACGGTGGCCGGCGGCACGGTGGCCGGCGGCACGGTGGCCGGCGGCAGGGTGGCCGGCGGCACGGTGGCCGGCGGCAGGGTGGCCGGCGGCAGGGTGGCCGGCGGCAGGGTGGCCGGCGCTACTGGAGACCGGGATGCGGGAGGCGGGGCCGGGCGGGTTGGCCTGGGCCGGGTTGGGGTCGCCGCACCCGCGCCGTCGGCGGGGCGGGCGCCCGCCGACGCGGCGCTCGACTCGGCGCTGCGGGCGTGGCGCCTGGAGCGGTGCCGGCGGGACCGGGTCCCCCCCTACGTGGTGCTATCCGACCGGACGCTGCGGGCGATCGTGACCGCCCGGCCGGGGTCGCTGGTGACGCTGCGCCAGGTCCCCGGCATCGGGCCGGCCAAGCTGGAGATGTACGGTGAGGAGATCCTGGCCCTGGTGGGCGATCCGGATTGACCGGTCGCCTAGGGCGCCGGGCCGCGGGGACGAGGCCGGCGGCCGGCGCCGGCTCAGGTCTTTGCCCGCTGGCGGCCAGGCTCGATGACGAGTATGACCCGTTCGGTGCCGATGGCGGCCGGGTCGTAGGGGCCGCCGGTGTACTTGTTGCTGAGCTCGTCGATGTGGGCCCGGGCCCGCTCCCCGGTGACGGTGTCGACGACCCGGCCCCGCACCTCGGCGTAGCGGTAGGGGGAGTCCGAGTCGATGATGGTCACCGTGACCCTCGGGTCACGACAGACGTTGCGAAACTTCTGGCGGCCGGTCTCGGTGTTGACCAGCAGGTGGTCGTCGTCGGCGTCGACCCACATGACCTGGGTCATGGGCTGGCCGTCGGGCAGGAGGGTCGACAGGGCGGCGAAGTTGCGTCCGGTGGCCAGACGCTTGGTGGTCTCTTCTAGCATTACCGGACCCTACCCACGGCCCGCTGTTCCCCACGGCCGGGAGGCCAGTGGCGTGGCCCGAGGGATGGTAGCGCCGGCGCCGGGTGAGAGGCCGGTCCGAGCCAGGTGCAAGGCCGGCCCGAGACGGGGTGAGGCCGGCCGGAGGCGGGTTGGGGCCGCCCCAGGCGGGCGAAAGGCCGGCCGGA
>JBOGGP010000399.1:0-1678 GCA_050744105.1 Acidimicrobiales bacterium | reverse complement strand
CCCCCCCCCCCCCCCCCCCCCCCCCCCTTTTAATGATCCGCCGACCACCGATATCTACACTAGCCTCTGCGCCGCCAGCGTCAGTGGTGTATAAGAGACTGCTGCGGGGGGGCGCCGGGGGCGGGGGGGCGCCGGCGGGCGGGGGGGGCGCCGCTTGTGAAGAACGTCTTTTGGACGCTCTCAGCCGTTTGGACGGATCCAGCCGGTATACGGCGAAATACGTCCAAACCGCCAGATGCGTCCAAACGACGATGCCGGGGACGACACCCTGTTTGGGTGCGTGGCCACCGGGCGGGGGGCGCCGGCGGGCGGACCGCTACTTGCCGGCGGCGCCAAACGCTTGTGAAGGCAGTCCCTTGGACGCCTTCAGCCGTTCGGACGGATCCAGCCGATATCAGGCTGTCGCCAAATCCGCTCAGGCGTGAAGACCCCAACTCTGGGCGGGAATGGCAGACAGCTGACCCCGGGGCCGGGCCCCTCAGGGCGGTCAGCCCTCCCCACCGTGCCTCGTCGACTACCCGTCAGGAGAGCGCCCGTGGCTCGGTGACGATCTGCACGCCCCGGCCGGCGCTGTCGAAGCACGGCTGGCCACCCTCGCGGCGATCAGCGCTGAGGCACGCCGTCCCGGTCCCCGTCGGGCCACCAGGACGCGGGTTGTGCATTACCGTACCCCTTAGCCGTACCTTAGTGCACAACAGACCTCCAAAAGGCCCCCCCGGGGGTTGCCGGTCGGGCGCCGGCCGGCCCGGACCCGGTAGCGTGTGGAGCGTGGCCGGCGCTCTGGTGTGGATCTCGGGCGCGTCGAGCGGCATCGGCGCCGCCCTGGTGAGGGCAGTCCCCTGGCCGCAGGCGCGCGTCATCGGCATCAGCCGCCGGCCCCCCGCCGGCGCCGCACACCTGGCCGCCGACCTGTCCGACCCCGACGGGTGGCGGGTGGTGGGCCAGTCCTTCACCCACGAGCTGGCCGGCTTCGCCGGCGACGTGGTGGCCTTCGTCCATGCCGCCGGGTCGATCGAGCCGGTCGGCTTCGCCAGCGCCGTCGACGCCGGCGCCTACCAGGCCAACGTCGTGCTCAACAGCGCCGCCCCCCAGGTGCTGGGTCAGATGTTCCTCGCCGCCACCGAGGGGGTCGAGGCCAGGCGGCACCTGGTGATGATCACCTCGGGAGCGGCCAGGTCCGTGTACCCGGGCTGGACCGCCTATGGGGCGGCCAAGGCGGCCACCGACCAGTGGGTGCGCACGGCGGGGGCAGAGCAGCCGACCAGGGGCGGCGCCCACGTCCTGGCGGTGGCCCCAGGCACGGTGGACACCGCTATGCAGGCCCGGTTGCGGGAGGCCAGCGAGGCCGACTTCCCTCAACGCCAGAAGTTCGTCGACCTCCACGCCGGCGGCCGGCTGAGCGACCCCGACGAGGTCGCCCGACGCATCTGGGCCCTCCTCGACGGCGGCACTGCCACCGGTGACGTGGTGGACCTGAGACAGGTGGCCGGCCAGGGCTGAGGGGTTGGGGCTCAGCGGACCACTCGGATGCCCAGTCCCGGCCATTCCGCTAGGCGGCCCGTCCCGGTGCGCCCGGTGAAGAGCCCGGCCACCGAGGCCACGCCGGCCAGGGTCGTCTCCAGTCGCAGCCCGCCGCCGTGGAACGCCCAGGCGGGGCGGCCGGCCACCGAGAACTCCA
>JBOGGP010000398.1:0-1693 GCA_050744105.1 Acidimicrobiales bacterium | reverse complement strand
GGGCCGCTCGGGCCCTGGGCCTGCCCGCTCAGAGGGCCGCTCGGGCCCTGGGCCTGCCCGCTCAGAGGGCCGCTCGGGCCCTGGGCCTGCCCGCTCAGAGGGCCGCTCGGGCCCTGGGCCTGCGCCAGCCGGGCCTCGATGGCCAGGGCCCAGGGTGCGTGGACCCGGGCCCCGAAGGGGCTCAGCACCGCCACCCGCCAGTCGCCCAGCTCGTCACGGAAGCGCTGGACGACGATCTGGCGATCCGTCGGCACCACGCCGCCGGTGGCCTCGAGCTCCTCGGACAGGTAGGCCCGCAGGTTGGCCGCGGCCAGCCGGTCCAGGTCACATCGCCGGGCCAGCTCGTCGTCACCGACGGATCCGGCTGCCAGCTCGGCGGTGAAGGCGCCCACCGCACACCCGAGCTCGTAGGGCCGACCCAGGTTGTCGCCGTGCCAGAACGGCATCTTGCCGGGAACCCCGGGCGCCGGCGTCACGACCACCCGGTCCCGGGTGATGTCCTCGATGCGCCAGGTGGTGGCGCCGAGGATGAAGGTCTCGCCCACCCGGCTCTCGTAGACCATCTCCTCGTCCAGCTCCCCCACCCGCCCACCGCCGGGCGTAAAGACCCCGAACAGGCCCCGGTCGGGGATCGTCCCGCCGCTGACGACGGCCAGCATCCTGGCCCCGGGGCGGGCGGTGACCGTGCCTGCCAGGCGGTCCCAGACCAATCGGGGGCGCAGCTCGGCGAACTCGTCGCTCGGGTAGCGCCCGGCCAGCATGTCGAGGGTCCCCTCGAAGGCCCCGTCGGACAGGTCGGCGAAGGGGTAGGACCGCCGGGCCAGGGCAGCCAGGTCGGCGACAGCGACCGGGCCGTCGGCGGCGGCCACGGTCGCCACCAGCTGCTGGGCCAGCACGTCGAGGGGGTTGCGCGTCACCCGTGTCTCCTCGACCAGGCCGGCGTGCATGCGTTCGGCCACCACGGCCGCCACCAGCAGGTCGTGGCGGAACTTGGGAAAGATGCGGCCCTTCGAGGGCTGGCCCACCTGGTGCCCGGCCCGGCCGATGCGCTGGAGGCCCGAGGCCACCGACGGTGGCGCCTCCACCTGGACGACCAGGTCGATGGCCCCCATGTCGATGCCCAGCTCCAGGCTGGAGGTGGCCACCAGCGCGGGCAGGCGCCCGGCCTTGAGGGCGTCCTCGATCTCCAGGCGCTGCTCCCTGGCGATCGACCCGTGGTGGGCCCGGGCCAGCTCGGCCGGGGCCCCGGCGCCCAGAAAGGCGCCGGCCCCCTGCACCAGCGGGCCGCCGGCGCCCGGCACCTGGTCCAGGGCATCCAGCCGGGCGGCGTGCAGCTCGTTGAGGCGGGCGGCCAGGCGCTCGGCCAGGCGCCGCGAGTTGACGAAGATCAGGGTGGAGCGGTGGCCGTAGACCAGGTCCAGCAGCCGCTGGTGCACGGCCGGCCAGATCGAGGCTCGCCCCGCCGCCGGGCCGGGCATGACCAGGTCGTCGCCGTCGCCGGTCACCCCGGCGGCCCTGCCCGGCTCCCCCATGTCCTCCACCGGGACGACCACCTCCAGCTCCAGGACCTTGCCCGCACCGGCGTCGACAACGGTGACGGGGCGGGGGCCGGCGGGGGTCTGGCCACCGAGGAAGCGGGCCAGCTCGTCGAGCGGCCGCTGGGTGGCCGACAGGCCGATCCGCTGGGGGGGCC
>JBOGGP010000397.1:0-1694 GCA_050744105.1 Acidimicrobiales bacterium | reverse complement strand
CCCCATGGCCGTGGTGATGATGGTGGCGTCGGTGCTCGGGGGCCGGTGGGTGGCCCGCAGCGGCGCCGCCCTGCCCATGACCACAGGCTGCGCCCTCGGGGGCGCTGGGATCCTGCTGACCGACGCCGTCCTCGGCCACCAGGGCTTCGCCGCCCTCAGCGCCACCCTGGCCCTGGCCGGCCTCGGGCTCGGATTGGCCCTGGCCCCCGTCCTGGCCGTGGCTCTCGGCTCGGTGGCCCCGCAGCGTTCGGGGATGGCCGCCTCGGCCGCCAACACCAGCCGGGAGCTCGGCGCCGTGTTCGCCGTGGCGGTACTCGGCGCCCTGGTCAACGCCCGCCTGACGAGCGAGCTGCGCGGTCGGCTGGCCCACATGGGCATCCCGTCGTTCTTCCAGGGGGTGGTGATCAACGCCGTCACGCACGGCGGGGTCCCGGGGACCGGCAATGCCCCGGCCGGAGCCGAGAGCCTCTACGGCTCGATCGTCAACCGGGTGATCTCCTCCGCCTACACCGCCTTCCGCGACGGCGTCGACGCGTCGTTGCTCCTGGCCGGGGTGCTGGTCCTGGCCGCCTGCCCCCTCGCCGCGTGGGCCCTGCACCGGCGAGCCCCGCCTGGGCCGCCGGCGGCCAGCGGTGACAGCTGAGGCGCCGGGTCAGGGCACGGACCTGACCCGGGGGCCGGACCAGGCGCCAGCTTCAGCGGCGCGGGGAGGGGCGGTCCCGCCACCACCCCACCAGGATCCGGTAGGCCAGGCCCCGGTCCGGCGACGCCGGCGACCCCCGGTAGAAGCGCTGGAAGGCGGCCGTGTCGTCCGCCGCCGGCGCCGGCGCCGCCAGCTCGGGCGGCAGGTCGGCGTCGGGCATCGGCTGATGTTACGCGATCAGCACCGGCGAAGGGCGCTCACAGCCAGCTCCGGCTGCCACCTGGTGGCATGGTCGGGGTCCTGGCCGCAAGCGGGCACCGGCAGGTGGCGGGCGACGTCCACCCGCGCCTCCCAGGTGACGACCCTGCCCCCCGGGGGGGCCACATGAAGCCGGAGGGCGGCGCCGGGGCCCTCGGTCCCCCACCGGGAGCTGGAGAACAGATCCCAGCCGACCTCGGCCAGGACCGCCCTCTCCAGTGCCTGCAGCCGGGGCGAGTCCAGGCCGGCGCAGCCCCGGTAGCGGGCCAGCACGTCGCCGAGAGGCCCGCGGCGGCGCAGGACGCGCCCCATCAGGTCGGCGTCGGCGAAGGCCCACGCCGTTCCCTCGGGCAGCAGGACGGCCGTGGGGGCGAAGCGGTGGCCGCCGGTATGACTGGTCCGCCACAAGGCCGGCGGCTGGCCCCCGGGCCCGGGTCCGGCCCACGCCCCGAGGCGGCCCAGCTCGGCCAGGAGGGGGGGCCCGGCCGCGCCGCAGCACCGGTCACGGCGGCCGTGGGTGCAGACGAGCACCTCGCTGCGGGTGGCCCCGCCGGCGGGGGGCTCGGGCCGGGCCAGCAGGTCGTCAACGGCGCCGGCCAGATCACCGCAGCCGGCAGGGTCCCGGGGGGCGGCAGGGTCCCGGGGGGCGGCAGGGTCCCGGGGGGCGGCAGGGTCCCGGGGGGCGGCAGGGTCCCGGGGGGCGGCAAAGGTGGCCTCGGCTCCCCAGTAGCCGGCGAACGGCCGGCGCCGGCGGTAGAGCGCCACCCGCCGGCCGGCGCCGGCCCGGCGCCCG
>JBOGGP010000396.1:0-1730 GCA_050744105.1 Acidimicrobiales bacterium | reverse complement strand
GCGACGCCCGCATATGGGGCCCGCCGCCGGGGGGGTACGGCTCGGGCATCCTGCCCCTGATCGAGGCACGGGCGTGGCGCTCCGACGCCGACCTGGCCGAGGTCTACCTGGCCTGGTCGGGCTTCGCCTACCGGCGGGGGACGGCCGGGGTGGCTGCCCCCGACGCCATGCGCCGCCGGTTCGCGGTGATAGACGTGGCGGTGAAGAATCAGGACAACCGCGAGCACGACATCTTCGACAGCGACGACTACCTGCAGGACCACGGGGGGATGGTCGCCGCTGTGCGGTCCCTCAGCGGTCGCAGGCCCCGTGCCTACTTCGGCGACAGCTCCGATCCCGACCACCCGAGGGTGCGGGGACTGGCCGAGGAGGCGGCCCGGGTGGTGCGGTCGCGCGTCGTCAACCCCCGCTGGATCGACGCCATGCGCCGGCACGGCTACAAGGGGGCCTTCGAGCTGGCAGCCACCGTCGACTACATCTTCGGTTACGACGCCACCGCGGGCGTCGCCGAGGACTGGATGTACGAAAAGGTGACCGAGGCGTACGTGGCCGACCCGCAGGTGCGGGGTTTCTTTCACCAATCCAATCCAGGCGCCCTGGCCTCCATTGCCGAGCGCCTGCTGGAGGCGGCCCAGCGCGGCATGTGGGCGGCGCCGAGCGAGGCGGCCCGCCAGGCGCTCGTCGCCGCCGTGCTGGAGGCCGAGGGGTGGGAGGAGTCGGCCCGATGACGCCCGGCGGGGCAGCGAGGCCCTTTCCCTTCTCGGCCGTCGCCGGCCAGGACGAGGCCCGCCTGGCCCTGGTCCTGGCCGCCGTCGACCCCGGCCTCGGCGGGGTCCTGCTGCGCGGCGACAAGGGGTCGGCCAAGTCGACCCTGGCCCGGGGCCTGGCCGCCCTTCGGCCCGGCGCGCCCTTCGTCGAGCTGCCCCTCGGTGCCAGCGAGGACCGGGTCATAGGCGGCCTCGACGTCGGCGACGCCCTGTCGGGCCGGGGCGTCACCCTGCGCCCGGGGCTGCTGGCCCAGGCCCACGGCGGGGTGCTCTACGTCGACGAGGTCAACCTGCTCCCCGACCACCTCGTCGACGTCCTGCTCGACGTGGCGGCGTCGGGGACCAACCGGGTCGAGCGTGACGGGCTCAGCCACACCCACCCGGCCCGCTTCGTGCTCGTCGGGTCGATGAACCCCGAGGAGGGCGAGCTGCGCCCCCAGCTCCTCGACCGCTTCGGCCTGGCCGTGGAGGTGCGCGCCCCGTCGGGCCCAGCGCTGCGCGCCGCCGCGGTCTCCGCCCGCCTGGCCCACGACGCCGGCTCGGCGGTGGCCAACCACGACGCCGCCCTGGCCGAGCGCCTGGCCGCCACCGCCCCCGCCGCCCTCGGCGCCGGGGTCATCGCCTTCGCCTGCCGCCTGGCGCTGGCCTCGGGGGCCGAGGGCCTGCGGGCCGACCTTGTGCTGTGCCGGGCCGCCGCCGCGCTGGCCGGCTGGGAGGGCCGGGCCGAGGCGACCACCGCCGAGGTGGAGCGGGTGGCGGGAATGGCGCTCGGCCACCGGGCCCGGCGCCGGCCGTTCGACCCGCCCACCCTGTCCCCCGAGGAGCTGCACGCCGCCCTGGCCGCCGCCGCCGCCGCCCCCGGTGATGGCGGGGGGGACGGGCCGGGGGCGGACGCCTCCCCGGGGGAGCCGGCAGGGCCTGGCGGGGTGGCTGAGCCGGCCGGCGGGGGGGACGGGCCGGGGG
>JBOGGP010000395.1:0-1735 GCA_050744105.1 Acidimicrobiales bacterium | reverse complement strand
CCGTCGTCGAGGTGGATCCGGCCAACCAGGTGGTGGTGGCCGAGCCGGGCGTGACCAACCTCGACATCACCCGGGCCGCCCTGGCGTCTGGGTGGTACTACGCCCCCGATCCGTCCAGCCAGCAGGTATGCACGATCGGGGGCAACGTGGCCGAGAACTCCGGGGGCGCCCACTGCCTCAAGTACGGCTTCACCACCAACCACGTCACCGGGCTGGAGGTGTCGACGGCCGGCGGCGTGGCCCGCCTGGGCGGGGGCAAGTCGCTAGACGCCCCCGGCTACGACCTGTTGGGCGCCTTCGTCGGCTCCGAGGGCACCCTCGGCATCGCCACCGAGGTCACCGTCCGCCTGACCCGCCTGCCCGAGGCCGTCCACACCGTGCTGGCCGCGTTCGCCACCGTCGACGACGCCAGCGAGGCCACCTCCGCCATCGTCGCCGCCGGCGTCGTCCCGGCGGCGATCGAGATGATGGACTCGCTGGCCATCGAGGCGGCGGAGGCGGCAGTGGGCTGCGGCTACCCGGCCGGCGCCGGCGCCGTCCTGGTGATCGAGCTCGACGGGCCGGCGGCCGAGGTGGCCGGCGAGGCGGCGCTGGTCGAGGGTCACTGCCGCCGCCACCGGGCCTTCGAGATCAGGGTGGCCGCCGGCGCCGGCGAGCGGGCGCTGATGTGGCGAGGCCGCAAGTCGGCCTTCGCCGCCGTGGGCCGCATCAGCCCCGACTACATCGTCCAGGACGGGGTCATCCCCAGGACGGCCCTGAGCCAGGTGCTGGCCGAGGTGGCCGACCTGGCCGCCGCCGCCGGGATCCGGGTGGCCAACGTCTTCCACGCCGGCGACGGCAACCTGCACCCTCTCGTGCTCTTCGACGGGTCGGTCGAGGGCCAGGCCGAGCGGGCCGAGGAGCTGTCGGCGGCGATCCTCGACGTCTGCCTCAGCCATGGCGGGTCGATCACCGGCGAGCACGGGGTGGGGGCCGACAAGGTGCGGCACATGCCCAAGATGTTCGGCGTCGACGACCTCCACACCATGCAGGCACTGCGCTGCGCCTTCGACCCGGGGGGCCTGTGCAACCCGGGGAAGATCTTCCCGACGCCGCGGCTGTGCGGGGAGGTGCCCGGCCGCCACCGCTCCGCCGGCGCCGGCGGCCGGCCCGAGCCGGCCACCGCCGGCGGGGCCGAGATCTTCTGACCCCGAGGGCCCAGCGCCGTGCCCCCAGCCCCCCAGCCCCCAGCCCCCCAGCCCCCAGCCCCCCAGACCCCAGCCCCCCAGACCCCAGTTCCCGTGCCCCCAGCCCATCCACCCCCAGCCCATCCACCCCCAGCCCCCCACACCCCGGCCCCCATGCTTGTCCGGCCGGCCAGCCCGGCCGAGGTCGCCGCGGCGATGCGTGCGGCCGCCTCCGAGGGGCTCACCGTGGAGCTGCGGGGCCGGGGGACCAAGGGGGACTTCGGCGCCCTGGCCCCGCCCCCCGGCGTCGTGGTCGACCTGTCGGCCCTGTCCGCGGTGGTGGAGCACGTCGCCGGCGACCTGGTGGTGCGGGTGCAGCCCGGCCTCACCCTCGCCGGCCTGGCCGCGGCGCTGGCCGGCTCCGGGCAGCGCCTGGCCATAGACGAGGTGGTGCCCGGCTCGACCGTGGGCGGGGTCGTCGGGACCGGCCTGAGCGGGCCGTGCCGCCTGGCCCACGGGGCCGTGCGCGACCTGCTGATCGGGGTGACGGTGGTCATGGCCGACGGGAC
>JBOGGP010000394.1:0-1737 GCA_050744105.1 Acidimicrobiales bacterium | reverse complement strand
GACGGGGGCTCCACGTTCCCGGCCAACCGCCGCATCACCGACCGCTCCATAGACATGAACGCCGGCCTGATCGGCCGCATCGGCAGCTACACCTGGTACGGGGCGGCCGAGGCGCCCACCGGGAACAACTCGCTGCTGCTGGCCTGGGGCGACCCCCGCCTGGGCAGCCTCGACAACGCCACCCAGGATCTGTTCCTGGCCACCGTCACCCTCGACCCCCACGGGTCGCCGCCGGTAAAGACGGTCCCCACCGCCGGCGCCGCCGACCTGTCGGTGGCCCTGTCCAAGATGGCATACCCCGGCGGCTCGGAGCCGATCGGGGGGAGTGCCGGCTCGTCGGTGGTGGTGGTCAACCAATCGGACACGGCCAGCGCGCTGGCCGGCGCCGTGCTGGCCCGGGCCGGCTTCGGGCCCCTCCTGCTCTCCCCCGCCGGCGGCCTGACCAAGGCGCTCAAGGACGAGGTGGCCAGGTTGAAGCCGACCGGCGCGTTCGTCGTCGGGGGCACCGCCGAGCTGTCGGCCAACGTGGTCAGCCAGCTCGGCAGGGCTGGGGTGACCGGCGCCGTCGTCCGCCTGGCCGGGGCCACCCCGGCCGACACGGCCGCCACCGTGGCCGCCGCCGTCGACCCTCCCGGGCCCCAGATCCGCTTCTCCAAGGGCTCTCCCGTGCCGCCCGGCGCGGTTATCGTCAACCCGACGGCCCCTGACGCGTCCGCCGGGGTTGCCCTGGCTGCCTCGTTGCGCTACCCCGTGCTGTTCGCCGGCCCCGGGTCCCTGCCAGCCGCCACCGCCGGTGCCCTGAGCTCCCTCGGCGTCACCTCCACCCTGGTGGTCGGCGGCCCGTCCGAGGTCGGCGGCGCCGCCTTCGGCCAGCTCCCCAACCCCAAGCGCCTGGCCGGCGCCAACCCGTCGGCCACCTCGGCCGCCGTCGCCGCCGAGTCGGTGGCCAGGGGACTGCCCGCCAACGTCGTCTACGTGACCGACCAGACCACGGCAATCGACGGCGCCGTCCTCGGCGCCGCCGTGGCCCGGGCCGGTGGTGTCATGCTCACCACCGCCGGCGCCGACCCGGCCGCGGCCATGGCCACGCTGGCCCGGCTCCACCTCGCCGGCCGGGTCGACCGTGTCGTCGTGGCTCGCAGCGCCCCTGCGTCAAGCGTCCCGTGGGTGCCCATCGGGATCTTCGCCGGCCTCGGGCTGGTCGGCCTGGTGCTGCTCGGACTGGTCTTCGCCCGGCGCCGGTCCGGCCGTCTGGTCGCCACCGGCGCCTAGCGCCCGTCACCAGCGGGCATTCCTTCATCCGCGGTTCACCCGGGCGCGACCTGGCCTTGGCCCTGCGTTCGCGCCCTCCGGCAGGATGGGCGCGACGATCGAGGCGAAGGAGGCACACCGATGCTGGTACGGATCAAACGACGGCGGCGCATGATCACCGGCCTGGCGGCGGCGGCGTCGCTGGCTGGTGCGGCGGTGGGCGGCTCCGCCGCCGCCGGCCCGGGCGGCGGGACCCTCGGTGGTCGGACCACGGCCACGCCCATCAAGCACCTGGTCGTCATCTTCCAGGAGAACGTCTCGTTCGACCACTACTAAGGAGCTGTATAGATACTATCCGCGCGTGGAGGCTTGCACGGGTGTAGTTTGTGGGTGTGGAGGTGACCGAGGAGGGTTTGGGCGAGTTCTTCGACTTCCTCCTGCCGCATCTCGATGAGAAGCAGCGGCGGCTGTTGGCGGGAGCGACGG
>JBOGGP010000393.1:0-1749 GCA_050744105.1 Acidimicrobiales bacterium | reverse complement strand
CCCCGAGCGCGGCGATTGGTGCGCCGGCCGGCGCCGCGCCGGCCGCGGCCCCGGCGGCGCCCGCCGCGCCGTCGGCCGACTCGGTGCCGTCCTCCTCCGGATCGGCCGGCTCGGTGTCGGGGTACTCGTTGCGGTTGCGCCGGAGCCAGGCGACGAAGCGCCGCCACCACCGTTGCCACCATCGCAGGCGCACCTCGGCGGCGACGTGCAGCACCAGGCCGCAGCGCCGGCAGTACTGGCGGCTGGGGGGGTTCGGCCAGCTGCAGCGCTGACATACCAGGTCACCGGGGCGGGCCACCGGATCGGCGCTGATCTCGCCGGCAGTCGGTACCGGCCGTTCCCGCACTACCGCCGGGCGTACCGCCACCGGCTGCTGGGCCACCGGTTGCTGGGCAAGGGGTTGGGCCACCGCCTGCTGGACCCCCTCCGCGGCGGCCACCGGCTGCTCCGCGGCGGGACCCTCACCGGGAGCTGGCAGACCCCGGCCCAGCGGCCCCGGGCGGGCCACGCCGGCGGGGCCAGGGCGCTGGGCGGGGCCAGGGCGCTGGGCGGGGCGCCTGGCCGCGGCAGGTGACGCGGCACGGGGCACGGCGGCACGGGGCACGGCGGCACGGGGCCGCGAAGTGCCGGGGGGGGCGGCTGCCGGAGCCACGACACCGCCAGATCCGACGCCGGCGTGGGCGCCAACCTCCTCGTCCCCCGTGCCCCTTGGGACGGGCTGGGCGCTCGACGGTCCTGCCCCCCGCTTGGCGGCACCGGTGCCGGGGAGTGGCTTGGCCACCAAGCCGGCCGCCCGGGCCCCGGGTCCGGGGTGGCCTCGGCTCTGGCTGCCTCCCTGGCCTGAACCGGCCGGCGCCTGGGCCGTCGCGTCGGGGGTGGGTACGGCCAACCGGGCGGCACGGGCCGCCATCCCGCTAGCTGGTCCGCCGGCTACGGGGCCGGTCGCTGTTGGCCAGGGCGGACCATCGGGAGCAGGAGGAGCGACTGGTCCTTCCCCACCCGTCGAAGCAGGATCAGGGGCGCTCGCCGGGGCCTGATCGGGACCCGTGCCGGCCGTGACCTGGGCTGGGCCCACCGGCGGCGGGTCCCGGTCGCCGGGGGCCGTGTCTGCCGCTGCATAACTTGTGGCCGCCCCGGGGGCGGGGGCCGTGTCTGCCCCTGCATAACTTGTAGCGGCCCCGGGGGCGGGGGCCGTGTCTGCCGCTGCATAACTTGTGGCCTGGTCCGGCGCCGGAGCGATGTCGGCAAGCGCAGGGCCCCCCGGATCTTCGGAGAGGCCGGCCGGCCGGGGCCATCCGGCGGGCGCCGGCTCCTGCGGCGGCGCAGGACGGGGCTGCCCTGTTTGCTGGACCGGTGCTGGACCGGCCGGCGCAGGGTGCCCGACCTGTGACGGGGGGTCCGGGGCTCGTTCTGCGGCCCGCCCGGAATCGACGGCAGGCGCCGGGCCCTCGGGCGGCGCCGGGCCCTCAGGCGGCGCCGGGCCCTCAGGCGGCGCCGTTCCATCGGCCGGCCCCAGAGCTACAGCCGGCGCAGGATCAACGGGGTATGCCGGCTTCGTGGGCAACGCTGGTGCCTCGGCCGGCCGCAGAGCTACAGCCGGCACTGCATCGGCCGGCGCCGGCTTCGTGGGCGGCTCCGGATCGGCGGCTGGCGCCGGCTTCGTGGGCGGCTCCGGATCGGCGGCTGGCGCTGGCTTCGTGGGCGGCTCCGGATCGACCGCCGGTGCTGGGTCGACCACCGGCGCTGGGC
>JBOGGP010000392.1:0-1765 GCA_050744105.1 Acidimicrobiales bacterium | reverse complement strand
CAACGACATCGTGCCGTCGCTCATCCGCATGGCGGAGGATCTGACCAGCAGCCGGCGCCCGGTGCGGGTGACCTACGAGGGGGAGGCGGGGTCCGTGGGTGCGGCGGTGGCCACCCCGCTGGCCGTGGTGCTGACCGAGCTGCTCCAGAATGCGGCCGAGCACGCCTTCCCCGACGATCCCGCCGCCGAGCCTCAGCCGGGGGCGGCGCCCGGCTCTGGGGGGCTGCCGGCGCCGGTCCTGATCCACGTGACCCTGCGCCGGGCCGCCGACGCACTGCACGTCGAGGTGGGCGACAACGGTGCCGGCCTGCCCGAGGGCTTCTCGATCGAGGCCACGGCCAGCCTGGGCCTGTCGATCGTGCGGGGCCTGGTCGAGTCCCAGCTCGGGGGGACCATCGCCATGTGCTCTGGCCCCGGGCACTCTGGCCCCGGGCACTCTGGCCCCGGGACCGTGGTCTCGGTGGACGTGCCGCTGGACCGGCCCTCGGAGCCGGCCGGCGACCTCTAGGCGATCGGGCGTCGCCTGGTCGGGCCGCCGGCGGGCTCCGAGGAACCTGTGTTCAGGAGGCGACGACAGGCTCCTTGCTCTCCACCTTGGGCGGGGGGGTGTCGCGCCGCCGGCGCAGCATCACGACCACCCCGAGGGCCACACCGGCGGCCACCAGGCCGCCGAAGACGGCGGCCAGGACGGGCAGCAGGATGGACGAGCCCGGCAGGGGCTGGAACTGGGCCACGCTGGAGTAGTTGTCCTGGGTCTGGGTCTCGGCGGTGGCGAGGCGGGTGTCGGTCCACCCGAAGGCGGCGTAGTCGTTGGCCGAGGCCACCCCGGGCGGCTGGCGCACGTCGGAGCCGTAGCTGATGCCGTAGCCGAAGCTGTTGGGCTGGTCAGTGACCCTGACGTTGGGGGCCCAGCTGGTACCGCCGTTGGTCGAGTAGGTGTAGTAGACGTCGTAGGAGTAGCCCTGGCTGCGGCGGTTGTCCCACCAGATCACGTCCACCCGGCCGTTGGGGGCCACGTTGAGCTGGGGGAAGAAGCTGGTGTACAGGTTGCCCGTGGTGTCGTCGTCGAGGACGACCGGGCTGCTCCAGGTCAGGCCCATGTCGGTGGAGCGCTGCATCTCGATCACCGGCGCCGCGTAGTCCTGCTCGTTGGGCGTGGCCGCGTAGGCGATCACGAACGCGCCGTGCGGTCCCCCCTTGGGCGTCCAGGCGATGCCCGTCTGGGCCCCGGTCGGGGTGATGACCTGGCCGGTAATGGCCGACACCGTCCAGGTGCGGCCCTGGTCGGTGGAGCGGGCGGCCAGGGTGGGCAGGCCCTCGCTGCTCACGGCGTCGGGCAGGGTGACGCCGAAGGCGGTGTTGGCCCCGGCCACCACCTCGACGACCCCGTTGTGGGCGGCCATGTACGGGGTGCCGAAGCTGCTCATCTCGATGGCGTAGGGCACCCCGGCGAGGGTCTGGGTCAGGTGGGCGAACTGGTTGACGTTGACCGCCGGGGCAAAGGTGGCCCCGCCGTCGGTCGAGGTGGCGACCATGACGTTGTCACCGGTGAGCGGCGACGTCTTGGGCGCCTTGGGGTAGCCCCGGCTGAAGCCCAGGTAGATCGTGTCCTTGGGCCCGGCGGTGTCGACGGCCAGCCCGGTGACGGGCCCGTCGTGGGTGACGTCCGCTCCGGTCTTGCCCCGGTTGTCGTCAACGATGGTGGTGGTCCAGCTCTTGCCCAGGTCGGTCGACTTGGACAGCAGCACGCTGTAGTTGGCGTTGC
>JBOGGP010000391.1:0-1777 GCA_050744105.1 Acidimicrobiales bacterium | reverse complement strand
GGCCGGCCCGGGCGGTGGGGCACCGGCGCCGGCCTGGCCGTGCTGGCCGCCCTGGCCTCCCCGGTGGCCGGGGCCTTCGTCGCCCTGGTGCTCGTGGCCTGGGGCCTGGCTTCGCCCGCCGGCCGGGCCGGTCGCGTCGTCGCCGGCGTCGTCGCTCTGGGCGTCGTCGGCGGGGTGGCGGTGGCCTTCCCCGGGGCCGGCACCCTTCACTTCAGCAGTGCCGACCTGGCCTGCATCCTGGCCGGGTGTGCCCTCGTGGCCGGACCGTTCCTGGGGGCCCACCGGCCCGTGCGCGGGGCCGCCGCCCTGTATGGCGTGGTCAGCGTCTTGCTTTACGTTGTGCCGACGGCCATGGGCAACAACGACATGCGCCTGGCCGCCGACGTCGGGGTCCCGCTGGTGCTGTGCTACGCCGAGGCGGCGGCAAGGGCCCACTCCGTTCTCGGCAAGGGCTCTGGGTCTGCGGTCCGCCGCCTGGTCCGGGCGGCGCCCCAGAAGCGGCTGGTGGGGTTCGGGCTGGCCGCCGGCCTGGCCGGCTCGGTTGTCTGGGCGTGGGCGCCGGCCACCGGCGCCCTCGGCAACGCCGGCGTGCCCGCCGCCCATTCTGGCTTCTACCGCCCCCTGCTGGCTGAGCTGGGCCGTCTCAGCGGCGGCGCGGTCCGTGTCGAGGTGGTCCCGACCCGGGACCACTGGGAGGCGGAGTGGGTAGCGCCGGCGGTGCCACTGGCCCGGGGCTGGGAACGCCAGCTCGATGTGGGCTTCAACCCGGTCTTCTACCAGAGGAATGCCCTGACGCCGGCCGCCTACCGGCGGTGGCTGACCGACAGCGGGGTCTCCTGGGTGGCGCTGCCGCGCGCCCCGCTCGACTTTGCCGCCACGGGCGAGGCCCGCCTCCTGCGTGCCGACCGGGTGCCGGGCTTGGCCCCGGTGTGGCACACGCGGAGGTGGGAGCTGTGGAAGGTGGTGGGTAGCCACGGCCTGGTGGACGGCCCGGCCCGGGTTACGGCACTCGGCAGCGACCGGGTGGCGCTGGCCGTCCGGCGCCCCGGCCCGGTCGTGGTCAAGGTCCGGTGGTCGTCGCACTGGTCGGTGCAGCCCTCCACCTCCTGCGTCTCACGCGCCCCCGGGGGCTGGACAGGGCTGCGCGTGGCCGCCGCCGGTCCGGTGACCCTGTCAGCATCCCTCCTGCCCGGTCCCTCCCGGACCTGCCCCGGGTGAGTGGGCGGGGTCATGGCTGGGTGTTCACTCCTCGTCGGTGATCCCGCCGAGCTCGGCGATGACGTCTGCTCGCTCGAAGATCGAGTCCGCCCTGACCAGCTGCTCGGCGAGCTCCGACGGGGCCAGGCCGAACACGCCGGCGGGAAACACGACCTCGTTGTCCTTTCCGCCCACGATCACCCCGTGGGTATCGGGCACGATCCTTTGGATCCACTCCCAGCGGATCAGGGTGTGGTGGTTGCCGGGACCGAAGCTCGACACGCCGTGCAGGTCGACCCGCAGGCGAACGGTCGGACCGCAGCGACCGGCCTGGACCAGCTCCTCCGCCACCCTTCGGGCCATCGCCCCAACGTATCGGGCCCGCAGCCGGCCGCGGTCAGTGCCCTCGACGCCAGTGCCCTCGACGCCAGTGCCCTCGACGCCAGTGCCCTCGACGCCAGTGCCCTCGACCCCTCAGTGCCGCCGGCTCGGCCTGGCCCGGTGCTCCTCCATCCGCTTGTGGATCAGGGCCCGCCGGGCCTGGAGCTGGCGGTAGGTCAGGGTGTCGGTGCCTGTCGGC
>JBOGGP010000390.1:0-1792 GCA_050744105.1 Acidimicrobiales bacterium | reverse complement strand
GGGCGATGGCGATCGCCACCACGGCGGCGGGGCGGCGGTGGGCGGCGGGGCGGCGGTGGGCGGCGGGACCGGCCAAGCGGTCGGGCCCTGGTTGGTTCATGGCCGGCTCCTGTCGTCGTGTGGGTGCGTCGTCGGCCCCACGAGCTGACCACCCGGCCCGAGGTGGCGGGCGGCGCCGGCAAAGGCCTCGACGGTCATCTCCAGGTCGCCGTCGGTGTGGGCCAGGCTGGGGAAGAGCACCTCGTAGGCCCCCGGGGCGATGGCCACGCCACGGTCGAGCAGGCCGTGCATGAGCCCGGGGTACAGGCCGCGGCCCGCCGACGCCACTGCTCCCTGGTAGTCGCTCACCGGCTCGGAGGAGAAAGAGACCCCCACCAGCGGGCCGGCCACCGGCACCTGCACCTCCTCGCCCAGCACCGAGCGCAGGGCGCCGGCCAGGCTGGCCCCGAAGCGCCCCACCCGGTCCGACAGCTGGGCATAGTGGTCCCGGTCGAGAAGGCGGAGCACGGCCAGGCCGGCGGCGGTGGCGACCGGGTTGCCCGACAGGGTCCCCGCTTGGTAAACCGGGCCACCTGGCGCCAGCTCGGCCATCACGTCGGCCCGGCCGCCGAAGGCGGCGAGGGGCAGGCCGCCGCCGACGACCTTGCCGAAGCACCACAGGTCGGGCCGGACCCCGAAGACCTCCGAGGCCCCGCCCCGGGCCAGGCGGAACCCGGTGATCACCTCGTCGAAGACGAGCAGGGCGCCGGCCCGGTCGCAGGCCTCCCGCAGCCCGGCCAGGAAGCCCGGCCGGGGAGGGACCAGGCCCATGTTGGCGGCGACCGGCTCGACCACCACGCAGGCCACGCCGGCGCCGATCTCGGGGACCCGGTTGTAGGGGACGACGGCGGTGCCGGCCACCGCCGCCGCCGTCACCCCGGCCGACGCCGGCAGGCCGAGGGTGGCCACCCCGCTGCCCCCGGCGACCAGGAGCCCGTCGCTGTGGCCGTGGTAGCAGCCCTCGAAGACGACCACCCGGTCCCGCCCCGTCGCCCCCCGGGCCAGGCGCACCGCCGACATGGTGGCCTCGGTGCCGCTGCTGACCAGGCGCACCTGCTCGCAGCCCTCGACCCGGGAGCAGATCTCCTCGGCCAGGACCACCTCGGCCTCGGTAGGGGCGCCGAAGGTGGTGCCCCTGGCCGCGGCCCGGCCGATGGCGTCGACGACCGCGGGGTGGGCGTGGCCGAGGATGGATGCCCCGTATGACTGGACGTAGTCGAGGTAGCGGTTGCCGTCCACGTCCCAGAGGTAGGGCCCCTCGGCCCGGGCGGCGAAGTACGGGGTCCCCCCGACCGAGCGGAAGGCCCGCACCGGGGAGTTGACCCCCCCTGGTATGACCCTCTGGGCCCGGGCCCACAGGCCGGCGTTGCTCGGCGCCTCCCTCACGCACTCAGCCGCCCAGGGCCTCGGCCAGCTCGGAGGCCAGGTAGGTGACGACCATGTCGGCGCCGGCCCGCTTGATTGCCGTCACGTGCTCCCGGGCCACGGCCGGCCCGTCGATCCAGCCCCGCTCGGCGGCCGCCTTGATCATGGCGTACTCCCCGCTCACGTGGTAGGCGGCGACGGGGGCCGGGGTGCGGGCCCGTATGTCGGAGATGACGTCGAGGCAGGCCAGCGCCGGCTTGACCATCACCACGTCGGCCCCCTCGGCCAGGTCGAGGTCGACCTCGCGCCACGCCTCCCGGCGGTTGCGCACGTCCTGCTGGTAGCCCAGCCGGTCCCCGCCGGGGCCGAGGTGGACGCCGACGGCGTC
>JBOGGP010000389.1:0-1798 GCA_050744105.1 Acidimicrobiales bacterium | reverse complement strand
TTCGTGGAGCGGGCCAAGGCCGTCGAGCGCCTGCTGGCGTCGTCGCGTACCACCTTCGTCGTCGTGACCACGCTGGAGGCGGCGCCGGCGCGCGAGGCCGAGCTGTTTGTGAGGGTGCTGCGGGACAAGGGCTTCTCGCTCGGGGCGCTGGTGCTCAACCGGACGCTGCCCCCCTACCTGCTCGACGACGGGTCGGGCCGGCGGGCCGAGAAGCTCCGCGCCGCCGCCGCTGACCCGGGCGCCCTGGGCGGTCTGGCCGAGCGGGCCGGAGCCGGCCCGGCGGTGCTCCAGGCGGTGCTGAGGGAGATCGGCGACAACTTCGCCAACCTGGCCGTGGTCGCCCAGCGCGAGGCCAGCCAGCGGGCCGAGCTGGGCGCCGTCCCCGACGTGGTGGTCACGGTCCCCGAGCTCGCCTCCGACATCTGCGACCTGGCCGGGGTCCTGCGGCTGGGCGACGCCATCTGGACCTGAGCCGGTGGCCACCCTGCCCGAGCTGGTCCGCCACCGGACCGACCTGCCGGCGCCGGCGGTGGCCCACCTCCAGCGCCTGGTCGCCAACTGGGGCATCC
Source organism: Acidimicrobiales bacterium (assembly GCA_050744105.1). Classification (GTDB taxonomy): domain Bacteria; phylum Actinomycetota; class Acidimicrobiia; order Acidimicrobiales; family Palsa-688; genus JBOGGP01. The sequence continues at coordinate 1,229 of JBOGGP010000389.1, read as the reverse complement.
TCTCCGACTTCTGCTTCGCCGACCTCCTGCTGTTCGTGCCCGTCCGGGGCGGTGGGGACCGCTTCGTCGTCGTGGGCCAGGTGCGCCCCACCACCAGCCAGACGCTGCATCGCGACGACCTGGTCGGCCAGGTCATGGCCGTCGGGGACCGGCCCCTGATCGCCCGGGCGTGGCGACTGGGCAGCGTCGTCGAGGGGGAGGTGGCCATACCCAGCCGAGCCGAGCGGGGCCGCCAGGTCTGCATCCCGGTCCGCTGGAACGGCCCCGAGCGCCCCGGCCAGCTCGTTGCCATCCTCACCCGAGAGTCGGCCGTGTCGGTGGGGCGCCGGCCCGGGGAGCTGGAGCGGGTCTACGTCGAGGTCTTCGACAGGCTGGCCCGCATGATCGCCGGCGGCGAGTTCCCCTTCCCCCTCGAGGAGGAGGCCACCGCCGACAGCCCCCGGGTGGGCGACGGCGTCCTCGTGCTCGACGAGGTCGGCCGGGTCGACTACGCCTCGCCCAACGCCGTCAACGCCCTGCACCGCATGGGCGCCTACAGCGGGATCGAGGGGATGCGCCTGGACGAGGCGGGCGTGGACCAGACCGCCATCGACCTGGCCTACCAGACCCGCCTGCCGGCGGTGGCCGAGGTCGCCCGGTCCGGCCGGAGCGCGGCCGAGGCGGTGGTCGTGCTGCGCTGCATCCCCCTCCTGGACCACGGGGCCCTCACCGGAGCCGTCGTCCTGATGCTCGACGTCACCGCCCTTCGCCGGCGGGATCGCCTCCTGCTGTCCAAGGACGCCGCCATCCGTGAGGTCCACCACCGGGTAAAGAACAACCTGCAGACCATCTCGTCGCTCCTGCGCCTCCAGGCCCGCCGGCTGGGCGACGGCGAGGCCCGCCGAGCCCTGGAGGAGGCCGAGCGCCGGGTGCGCTCGATCGCCCTGGTCCACGAGATCCTGTCGCGCGACACCAGGGACCAGGTCGACTTCAACGACATCGTGCCGTCGCTCATCCGCATGGCGGAGGATCTGACCAGCAGCCGGCGCCCGGTGCGGGTGACCTACGAGGGGGAGGCGGGGTCCGTGGGTGCGGCGGTGGCCACCCCACTGGCCGTGGTGCTGACCGAGCTGCTCCAGAATGCTGCCGAGCACGCCTTCCCCGACGATCCCGCCGCCGAGCCTCAGCCGGGGGCGGCGCCCGGCGCCGGGGGGCTGCCGGCGCCGGTCCTGATCCACGTGACCCTGCGC
>JBOGGP010000388.1:0-1802 GCA_050744105.1 Acidimicrobiales bacterium | reverse complement strand
GTATGGCGCGGCGACGCGAGCCGCCCCTGGCTGCTCACTGCCTCCCTCCCCCCGCCGTCCCGGCTCGCCGCAGCCCGCCGAAGGCGGAGGCAGCACTGACCCCCGAGATCAAGACGCGTATGAACACCGCTGCATGGCCCACTTGGCTACCCTCTTCGCTCGACCTGCCCCGGGCTCCCGCCAGGGACCAGGAGCGAATGCTCCGAGCACCTCGGCGTTTGCTCATTTCACCAGCTTCGCCACCTAGAGTGGGTGACAGGTCGAGAGTATCACTGCCCGTCAACACCAACAAGGCAACAGTCGAAACGGGAACTGCCCATACCACGCTGAGTGGTGGGTGCTACGCCAGGGGGGACCTCACGCAAAGTAGCCGTCCCCAGGAGAGACGGCCCCCCGACGAAAGGGCGAGCCCAACAGGGATTTGGCACCCAAGGTGGCGGGCCTGCTACCGGTTACCCAAAAGTACAGTTTCGGGCCCCGGGCCGGTCCCCGCCAACCCTACGGGGGTGCACCCAGCCCACTCCCGGGCCCCGAGGCGGTCAGGCGGCCAGGCCCGACGCCTGCCCGGCGACGGCACCGGCGCGCCGTGCTCCGGTCCCGGGCCCCGAGGCGGTCAGGCGGCCAGGCCCGACGCCTGCCCGGCGACGGCACCGGCGCGCTGTGCTCCGGCCGAGACCAGGTCGCCGGCGCGCCCCGCCGTCTCGCTGACCGCATGACCAGCACGGATGGCAGCCTGGTTTGCGGCCGTGCCCAGCCGGGCCGCGGCGGCCCTGGCCGCCTGGGTGGCTTCTTTCACCTCCGGGCCATTCTTGGCCTTCCTCCTGGCCTTCATGGCCTTGGCTTGCTCGGCCCGGGCCCGTCCCGCCGCCTTCGCCGCCCTTCTGGCCGGACGGCAACGAGCCCTCGTCCGGGCACCGGTGGCGGCGTGGTCCACGACCGCCCCGGCATGGGCCAGCGCCCGACCGCTCCGGCGGACCCTGCGCCGGGCCAGCCACCCGAGCGACGGTGCGCCGTCGCTGTCGACGGCGGCGAGGATGAGCCCGCCGAGCAGGCCCATGTTCTTCATGAAGTGGATCCGCTGCTGCTGGCGCGTCGAGTCGTCCTCGGCCTCCCAGAAGCGGTGGCCGGCGTAGGTGGTAGGGATGATCGACCCGATCAGGGCCAGGGCGGACTGGGAGGCCGAGCTGGCCCTTGTCGTCGGTTCCCGGGCCCGCCACGCCGGCCCCGAGGAGGCCCGGCGGGCCCTGGCCGGCTACAGCGTCCTGAACGACATCACCGCCCGCGACTGGCAGGGCCGGTCCTCGCAGTACCTCCAGGGCAAGACGTTCGAGTCCACCACCCCCCTCGGGCCCTGGCTGGTCACCACCGACGACCCCGACGCCTCCTCCGGGCACTGGCCGATCTCCTGCGACGTGGCCGGGGAGCGGATGCAGGACGCCGACACCGAGGACCTGCTCTTCGGCCCCGTCGACATCGTCTCGTACTGCTCGGAGATCCTCACCCTCGAGCCCGGCGACGTCATCGCCACCGGGACGCCGGCAGGAGTGGGCTACCGCCGGCAGCCCCCCCGGTACCTGGCCGAGGGCGACGAGGTGCTTACCCGCATCGACGGCATCGGCGAGCTGCGCAACAGGTGCCGAGCCGAGGGGCCTAGTCCAGCGAGCCCGGCCAGCTGACGAGACGGCCGGTGAAGTCCCCGCTCGTCTCCACCAGTTGACCAGCGACGGTGGGACGTCCTCGGTCTGAGCTTCGCCGTCCGAGCTGCCCCACCCACGGCGTGCACACCGAGTCGGTTCCCTTCG
>JBOGGP010000387.1:0-1836 GCA_050744105.1 Acidimicrobiales bacterium | reverse complement strand
ATGCGCTCGAACGTGGCGGGTGCCGGCGCCCCCACCCTGGGCGCCGGCGGGGACAGGGCGAAATCCCGGTGGGCCCGGACCCCGGCGGCCATGTCGACCGCGTGGACCGCCAGCTGGCCGGCCCGGCCCAGCGCGGACACCAGGCTCCTGGTCTCCAGGGCGGCGCCGGCCGCCCCCGCCACCGAGGCGCTACCCCGCAGGGCCCCGACCCCGATCCAGGCGACGGCTGGGGCGGCCGCCGCGCTCGACACCAGCGACCGCAGCGCATTCCGCCGCTGGAGCTTGCGCCGGGCGGTCGAGCGGTCCTGGGCGGCGGCCCGGGCCAGCTCGTCGTAGCGGTCGCGGACGAAGCCGGTGGCGCCGAAGGCGATCAGCTCCTGGCGCAGGGCCGGCGCCGTCAGGGCGTTGCGGAGGAAAAAGCGCTCACGATGCCCCCGGGCCAGGCTCCGGCCGTAGTCGTGTCCAGCCCGCTTGGCCCACAACTGGGGCAGCGCCGCCACCAGGGCCAGCGGCACGGCGGCGGGGCCCGCCGGAGCGGTGGCCGCCCCGGCGGCGCCGGCGGCCACCAGGGCCAGGGGCACCTCGAGCAGCGTGGACACCAGGTGCCGGTAGCCCTCGACCCCCATCAAGGCGCCCTCCACCCGGTCCTGGAAGGCGGGATCGTCCACCTCGGCCAGCTCGGCGCCGGCCACGGCGTCGAGGACCCTGGCCTCGGCCAGGGCCGTCATCGACAGCTCGAGCGAACCCTTGAGCTCGCTGACCAGGATCCGGCTGGCGCCCGACACCACGCTGGCCGCCCCGAGCGTCGCCACCGTCCGGATCCCGACGGTGCCCCTCCATGCCGGCCGGGGCCCCGCCCCGTCCGACCCGGCGCCCAGCGCGGCCATGGCCTCCCCGGCCAGGCGCAGCTGCCAGGCACGGGCGGCGGCCGAGCCCATCCCGGCCACGGTGGCCGCGGCCAGCACCCAGGGCCCGGCCTCGACGGCCAGTCGCACGCTGTCGGCTGCCGCCGCCCAAGCCTCGGACAGCGTGGCCGGTGGCAGGTCACGAGGGCCCCGGGAGACGATCTGCTGACGACCATCCCGACCGGCCGGTGTGACCACCATGCGCTGCCTGGTTAGCATAACGACTGTCCATCACGGCGTCGGGCGCACAAACGCCGGTCGCTGGCACGAGAGGAGCATCCCATCAACATCAAGAGCGGTTCCCACGCAGTCGGCCCGGCCAACGGCAAGCTCCTCATCCGCAGCTACAAGGACGGGATGGGGGCCAAGCTGGCCCACGACCTCGTTCTCAGCCCGAGCCGGTGGAGCGGCAGCGTCAACGTCGATGCCGACAACCCGGCGGCCTCGAGTGCCAACCTCTCCGTAGACGCTCGATCGATCGAGATCCTTGAGGCCACAGGAGGGATCAAGGGCCTGAGCGACAAGGACCGGAGGGACATCGCCAAGAACATCGACGAGAAGGTGCTGCAGACGGGCAAGTACCCCGAGCTCACATTCGAGTCGACCCAGGTGTCGGGGGCCGAGCCAAACTTCAGCGTCGCCGGCCGGATGACGATCGCCGGTTCGACCCAGCCGGTCACCTTGGCCCTCAGCGTCAGCGGCACTCAGGTGGCGGCCAAGACCACCATCTCCCAGAAGCAGTTCGGCATCAAGCCATTTTCGGCCATGCTCGGGGCCATCAAGCTGCGTGACGACGTCGAGCTCGAGCTCAACCTGGATCTACCTTCGGCCTGAAGCCGACCACCAGGGCGTCCACCACCTCGACCGGCCCATCGGCCCCGTCCACGACCAGGCGCAGGCGGTCGGCCCGCTCGATGCGGAGCCCGACCAG
>JBOGGP010000386.1:0-1846 GCA_050744105.1 Acidimicrobiales bacterium | reverse complement strand
GATCAGGTGCAGGCCGGCGGAGTCACGGCCCCGGACCTCCAGGCGGTCCAGGGCGCTCAAGGCCACCTCGATCGACCACCAGGCGTCCAGGGCGGCGCCGGCGGTCTGGGCGCCGGCGGCCGTCGGGGGGGCGGCGGTCGGGGGGGCGGCGGCGGTCGGGAGGCCGGCGGTCGGGACGGTCATCAGGTCGGCCACCCGGCGGGCCATGCCGAGGCGGTCCCGGCTGATGGCCCACACCACGTCCTTCAGGCGGACCAGGGCGGCGTTGGTCAGCTCCAGCAGCTCGGGGGCCACCGCCACCACGCCCTCGTCGAGGCCGACCTCGATGGCCGCCACCCGGGCGGTCAGGGACCCGGCCCGGGCATCCACCTCGCCGACCGCCCGGTGCCGGTGACCGCCGGTCGGGTCCAGGCCGGCGGCGCCCGGGATATTATTGCCTCCGCCCGCCAGCAGGCAGGCCAGTCCGGCCGACCCCCGCAGCAGACCGTCCACCGCTTCGAGCCGGTCTGCCACCTCGGCCATCCGCCTGGCCAGGCCGGCGCCGGCGGGCCCGGCCAGCACCTCGGCGGCGCCGTCCAGGGCGGCCAGCACCTCGCCCAGGTCAGGGACGGCGCGTCCCGACGGCCGGCGGATGACGGCGACGATCCCGCACACGGCCGCCAACGCTACCGGCGGCCCGGCCCCGGTCGCCTACCGGCGCCGGTGGCAGCAGCCGGTGGCGCCGGTGGCAGCCGGCCGGTGGCGCCGGCGCCGGCCAGGAGGCGGCCCAGGCGGGCCCGGTTGTAGCGCTGGATGGCGATGCAGGGCCCGTTGGCCACGCCGGCGTAGACGACCATGGCGGCGAGGAGGATGCCCCGGTTCCACACGAGCACCACCGGCAGGGCAGCCAGGGTCAGCCAGTGCACCCTTTCGGCCCGGCGGGACTCGGCGACGAGCGCCTCCCACTCGGCCGGGTCTCGGGGCCGGACCACCCGGCGGGGCCGGCCGCCGAAGAGCCGGCCGGCGTCGGGGACCCATCGCTTCCACCGCCGGATGCCGAGCCCGACGTACAGGCCGCCCCCGCGCTCCCAGGGACGGAGCCTGGTCAACCAGCCGTCACGGGCCAGGCGGTCCCCGGACCAGCGCCGGCCCCTCCAGGCGGCCAGCGTGGTCCACCCCGCCCAGGCTGCCGAGTCCACGAGGGCCACGTCGTGCCACGGGGTAACCATGTCCACATCATGGGAGCAGGCCGGCACCTACCGGGACCGCCGGCCTCCTCGGGCTTTTGGCCCTGGTGACCAGCCCGATCCGCCCCGGTCGCCGCCTCCGGCCCTGAGGGCGTCAGCTCGCCGGCGGCTGGACCGGCAGCGCGGTCATGTCGGATAGGGCCATGACCTCGAAGTGGGCGAAGTTGTAGACCGGCGACAGGGCGAGGAGCATCTCCAACTCGTCGTTGGAGTCCACCTGGTAGATCCAGGCCCCGCCGTGGCGGCCCACGATGTGGTAGCGGCCGATGATCTTGCCCTGGTCCTCCAGGGGCTTGGCGTAGTCGGCCACCTTTACGACCGAGCGAGCCATCTCGGCAGACAGCCGCGAGATCTCCAGCCGCCACAGCACGAGGAACTTCATATCTCTGACCTCCTAGATCGTGGACGCGCTCAGGACCGGGAGAAAGGGTCTCCCCACAGGCCATACCCCCACCAGCCGCCGCCCACCCCCCGGTCCCGGTCTTGGTGCCGAAAATTCTCCAAAGAATCCCTTGCCAGTCCTGGCTGCCCGGTGGTAGCATCGAACACAGGTTCCCCTCAGGGCAGCAGGTTGCCGGGGGGAGCGGCTCGCCGGTCGGCAGGGACTGGCCCAAGGAGAC
>JBOGGP010000385.1:0-1848 GCA_050744105.1 Acidimicrobiales bacterium | reverse complement strand
CCGCACCCAACGCCGGCCGCACCCCCGCCGCCTGCCCCCGCACCCAACGCCGGCCGCACCCAACGCCCCGCCCTTCGTTTACGCCGGCGCCAGCGCCCTCTCCGCCAGCGCCAGTGGCAGTCCTGGCGACGCCGCCAGCGTGTCGTGGAATTCCCTCAGGGGCCGCCCCGACCCGGGCCCGGCCCGCCACCGGTCACGGATGCGCTCGATCTCCAGGGCCCCGGTCAGGTACGACGGCGCCTGGGTGGGCCATGCGCAGTAGCGGCTGACCTCGGCCCGGGCCACCGCCTCGGTGAGCCCGGCCCGGGAGCGCATGTAGGCCACGGCGTCGTCGGTGCTCATGTCGCCGGCGTGCAGCGCGGTGTCGACCACCATCCGGGCGGCGCGGAAGATCCTCATGTTCAGGTGGTACATCTCCTGGCGCCGGCCGGCGAAGAATCCTTCCTCGGCCATCATCTGCTCGGCGTAGAGGGCCCAGCCCTCGGCGAAGTAGGAGGTCCGCAGCCAGTGCCGCAGCGGCCGGCCGCTTCGCCCCGACCAGGTCAGCTGCCAGTGGTGGCCAGGGTACGCCTCGTGCACCGCCACGCTCGGGACGGCGGACCAGCAGTTGTCGGCCAGGCGCTGGTCGAGCGCCTCGGGAGTGGTCCCCTCGGGAGGGAAGGGCACGAAGAAGTGCCCCCGTCGGGAGCCCGACAGCGGTGGCGGCGAGCCGTAGGAGGCCACCGCCAGGATGGGTCGCTGGAACACGGGCGACGGCACCACCAGGCACTCCTCGTCGTCGAGCAGGGTCACCAGGTCCCGCTCGGCGAGGAACGAACGGGCCCGGGCACAGGCCTGCTCGTAGCCCAGGCGCATCTCCTCGGGGCTGGCCGGGTGGTCTCGACCGATTGAGGCGATGACCTCGGGCCAGCCGGCGCTGCCCGGGTCGATGTCCCGGGCCAGCCGTCCCATCTGGCCGTCGAGCTCGGTCCATGCCACCTCGCCCCGCTCGTTCAGCTCGCTGGCTCCGTAGCCGAGCAGCTCGCGCTCGCGCAGGAGGGCCGAGTAGCGGGCCTCCCCGAGCCTCCAGTCCCCGACGGCCGTCTCGGCCAGGTCGGCCAGGTGGTCGCCGAAGGAAGCCATTGCGTCGGCCGCCGGCCCGGCCGCCCCGGCCAGGTCGGCGCGCAGGGCCTCGTCGGCCACTTCGGCGGGCAGGGCGTCGCGCAGGTAGGACTGCCCGGCCCGGCAGGTGCCGAGAGCCCGCTCGGCGAACAGGGCGGGCACCAGGCCGGCGTCGAGGTTGGCCCGCCCGTCGGCCAGGGCGGCGGGGATCTGGCCCAGCCGGGACACGGCGGCGGCCACCAGCTCGGGCTCCGGCCGGCTGCGGTGCAGGAACAGCGAGAACACCCCTCCCAGGCACGGTCCCAGGTAGGTGGCGGGCTCCCGGCGCCAGCCCTGCCAGTCCTCGAGGGCGGCCCGGCCGGCCAGGGTGGCCAGCACCAGGGCGACGTCGATGCGGTCCTCCAGGGGCCGGCCGGCGTGCTCCAGGTCGGCGAAGCGGGCCGCCCACTCGCGGGTTCGCCTCGGATCGGACTCGAAGGTCCCGGCGCTGAAGTCACCCAGCTGGCCGTCGTAGGCCACCAGGCCGAGGTCGCTGGCCCCGACGGGGTGGCGGGCCAGCTCCTCGGCCAGCCATGCGTCAACCACCTCTTCGACGTCTGCCATGCTGGGGACCGTAGTGGACGTAGCCAGGTGCCTTGAGGTGGACGTCGAGCGCTTCGCCATCGGCGGCGACGGCATAGGCCACCTCCCCGACGGCCGGGTTGTCTTCGTGGCTGGCGCCCTGCCCGGCGAGCGGGCGGGGATCGA
>JBOGGP010000384.1:0-1869 GCA_050744105.1 Acidimicrobiales bacterium | reverse complement strand
CTCGACGCCGCCCTCGCCCGGACCAGATGGGCGCCGGCGTCGCCACCGGTGGTCGCCAACGTGGACGCTCGCCCCCACACCGCCGGCTGGCCCGAGCTGCTCGGCGCCCAGCTCTGCGCCCCGGTGCGCTGGAGGCAGTCGCTGCTGGCCCTGGCCGACCTGGGGGTGGACCGCTTCGTCGAGCTCGGCCCGGGCCGGGAGCTGTCGGGAATGGTCAAGCGCACGGTGGAGCCGTCGTTGCGGTCCGCCGTCGCCGTGCCGGCGGATCTCGACGGCCTGGTCGAGCTGGTCGACCACCCCGCCGGCGTCTGAGCGACGGCCTCGGGCCAGCCGGGATCGGCTCCCGCCGAGGTGGACCTCGAAGTATGCACCCTGGTCGCTCTCTGGAACGCCGGCGCTGGTGGTCCAGGGCCACGATCCGCGGTCATTCTTGCCGGTGCGAACGGTGCCGGCCACCGAGCGAGGCCGCAACCGCCGGGGCGTTTGGACGGATCCAGCCATTTGGACGGATCGCGCCGGAATAGGGTCGAAAACGTCCAAACGGCTGGATCCGTCCAAACCTGACCTCGGCGCCGTCCGGATTGGGCACCCTTGACGGGCCCCGATCACCCCCGGTTCAGGGCCTGACGAAGGCGGCCACGAAGTCCCGCCAGTAGGGCTGGAGGAAGTGGTCCGCCGGGTAGCTCATCGCCGGCATCAGCGAGGCCGCCCCGTACCCGGCGCCGGCGCCGGCGCCGGTAAATGTGTCGTAGGTGACCCACTGCGGATTTATGTCGAGCTCCATCGCTCGCTGCGCCCCGACGGCCACCAGGGCCTCGGCCAGGGTCAGGGGGCTCAGGTAGGGGCCGGCCACGTAGAGCAGGGCACCCTGGGCGTCCACGCCGAGGGCGGACCGGAAGGTCGACACCACGCCCCCGAGCGTGGCCCCCCAGGTGTAGACCGGCGAGGCGGAGCTGGCGTCGGGGGTGGGGGCTCCCCCGTCGACCAGCAGCCGCAGGTTCTGGCGAACAGCCACCACGTCGGGTGTCAGGGTGGCGTCCCGGCCCCACTGCCCCACGGTCGCCGTGCCGTCGCTATGCACCACCAGCGAGGCGGCGCCGTCGACCAGGGGGTAGCCGGTGCGGCCGTCGGCGTACCAGCCACCGCCGGCGGCGGCGAACTGGAAACCCCCGTTGAAAGTGGCGGCCAGGTTGGGCTGGTCGGCAGCACCGACGGCTCCGTCGTCCGACCAGGTCCCCCCGGGTTGGGACGTGCCGGCATAGAGGGTGAAGCGCAGGAGCCGAGGATCCATCCAGGCCACGCCGACGGGGGTAAGGAAGGAATGGAGGGTGGTGGTGTAGATGGGAGGCTGGGTGGCCACCGGCGGCCCGGCCGGTACCCACTGACCGTCACCGGCCTCCTGGACGAAGGGGCCCGAGGTCACCGGCGCCGGCGGGGTGGAGGCCACCGGGAAGCTCAGCAGGGCCACCGGCGCCGGCGGGTCTGTACCGGTCGTGGCCGGGGTGGCGGTGGTCGCCGCTGGGACCGTGGTCGTGGGCGGCACCGTGGTCGTGGGCGGCACCGTGGTCGTGGGCGGGGGCAGCGGGGTGAGGGGGAGCACCTGCGCCGCACCCGGAGCCGCCGCCCGCCGAGGCGCCGCCCCCACAGTCGTCGGCGGCCGGGGGCCGCCGGGCCGGTGGCCGAGCGACCCGGCGTAGGCGGCCGGAGGGCCGAGCCCTCCGCCGGCGCTGGTCCCCGCCACGAGCGCCATGCCCACCGCCGCCGCCAATCCGGCCAGCGCTATTCCGCCTCGCCCGCCCCCGCCCACTTGTCAGCTTTCCGCCGGCACCAGGATCATCTCCCGCCAGGTCGCTGCCCGCTGGGCTACCT
>JBOGGP010000383.1:0-1886 GCA_050744105.1 Acidimicrobiales bacterium | reverse complement strand
GGCCGGCGCCGCCCCCGCCAGCTCGCCCGCCGGCGCCGCCCCATCCCCGGCCACGGCCGGCGCCGCCCCCGCCAGCTCGCCCGCCGGCGCCGGCCTCACCAGCTCGCCCGCCGGCACCCGCCCCCGACCGGGCCACGCCACATCCTGGCGCTCCACGGCCCGCTGTCCCCAGGCCGCCGCCGCCCGGGCCACCACGGCGTCGACCACCTCCGCCATGCCCACCGCCAGCCCCTCGGCGGCCAGGGAGGTGACCGCCATCCCGGCCAGGCCGCACGGCACGATGCTGTCGAAGTACCCCATGTCAGGGTCCACGTTGAGGGCGAAGCCGTGCATAGAACGACCCCGGCTCAGCCTCACCCCGATGGCCGCCACCTTGCGCGGGTGGGCTCCCCCGGCGCCGACCCACACCCCCGGGTAGCCGGCCAGGCGCCCGGCGCCGGCCATGCCCAGGTCGGCCACGGCGTCGATCAGGAGCTGCTCGACGGCGGCCACGTAGGCGGGCGTGGCCCCCGGGGCCCGGGGGACGTCGAGCACGGGGTAGCCCACCAGCTGGCCCGGTCCGTGGTAGGTGACGTCGCCGCCGCGGTCGGTGCGGACCAGCTCGGCGCCCACCGAGGCGGGGTCGACCAGGACGTGGCCGGGCCGGCCCCGCACCCCCAGGGTGAACACGTGGGGGTGCTCCAACAGCAGCAGCCAGTCGCCGGCGCCGGCGCCGGCCTGCCACAGCCCCCGCTGCAGGGCGTGGGCGTCGCCGAAGCGGACCCGCCCCAGCCACCGGGCCCGCAGGGCCGGGGAGCTCACAGCTCGGCCGACCAGTCCCTCGTCTCCAGGCTGTCCTTGATCGTGGCCAGGAAAGCCGCCGCGTAGGCGCCGTCGAAGGCCCGGTGGTCCCAGGACAGCACGACGTTGCCGACTGGGTGGACGGCGATCCCGTCGCTGCCGTCGGGCAGTGGCACCACCACCGGCCGCTTGCGCACGCCGTCGGTGGAGATGATGGCCACCTGGGGCTGGTTGATGACCGGCACGGTGAGGAAGGTCCCGAACGGCCCGGCGTTGGTGAGCGTAAACGTCCCCCCGCTTATGTCGTCCATCGTCAGCCGCTTGGCCCGGGCCTTGGCGGCCAGGCCGGCGATCTCCCGGGCCAGCTGGCGGAGGCGCTTGCCCTCGGCCTGGTGCACGACGGGGACCAGCAGCCCCTCGAAGTCCAGGTCGACGGCGATGCCCAGGTTGACGTCCCGGTGCACGATGAGGGCGTCGTCGCCCACCGAGGAGTTGGTGTGGGGGAACCGGCCGATGGCGTCGACGACGGCCCGCGACACGAATGGCAGGTAGGTCAGGCTCAATCCCTCGGCCGCCTTGAACTGGTCCTTGACCCCCAGGCGCACCCGGTCCACGGCGGCGAAGTCGACCTCGACGGCCACCATGGTGTGGGCCGACGTGTGCTTGGACCGCACCATGTGCTCGGCCGTGCGGCGGCGGATATTGGTGAAAGGGACCAAGAGGTCCCGCTCGGTCGGCGCCGGTGGCTCGGCCGCCGGGCGGGACGCCGCCTCGACCCGCGGCTGGCCGGCCTGGGCAGCAGGCGGTAACGATGGTGCCTGGTCCCCGGCGCCGGCCGGCGCCGGCGTGTCCCGACCGGCCGGGCCCCGCCGGTCGATGACGTCGAGGACGTCGGCGCGGGTGATGCGGCCCCCGGCGCCGGTGCCGGCGATGCCGGCCGGGTCCAGGTCGTGCTCGGCGATCAGGCGGCGTACCACCGGGGACAGGAGCTGGCCCGCGCCGCTGCCCCCCTCTCCCGGCCGGCTCGGGCCCCGGCTGGGGGGCCGGCCGTCGCCCGGTCGCGTCGGCGCTCCCCCTGCCGCCGGCCCGGTGCTGCGGGCCCGGGA
>JBOGGP010000382.1:0-1886 GCA_050744105.1 Acidimicrobiales bacterium | reverse complement strand
GCGCCGGGGGCCGGGGGCTCGCCGGCGCCGGGGGCCTGGCCCAGGCCGGCCAGCGCCCGGGCCCGGACGAAGACAGCGTCGAGCATTGCCTCGGACAGTCTCCCGGTGAAGGTGTTCTGCTGGCTCGGGTGGAACGAGCACAGCAGGGTCCGTCCCCCGCCGGCCTCCATCTCGGCCAGGTGGGCAAAACGGGGGCGGGGGCGGACACCGAGGAGGGCTGCGCCCACGTCGTAGGCGAAGCGCCCGAGGGCCACCACCACACTGACATGGGGCAGCAGCTCGAGCTCGCGGCGCAGGAAGGGGGCGCAGCGGTCCCGCTCGGCCGGGCTCGGTCTGTTGGCCGGCGGGGCGCAGCGCACCGCGGCCGCCACGTACGCCCCCCGCAGCTCCAGCCCGTCGTCACGGCCGGCGCTGGTGGCCTGGCTGGCGAAGCCGGTCCGGTGCATGGACCCGAACAGCCAGTCCCCCGAGCGGTCGCCGGTGAAGACCCGGCCGGTGCGGTTGCCGCCGTGGGCCGCCGGAGCCAGGCCGACGACGAGCACGGCGGCCTCGGGATCGCCGAAGCCGGGCACGGGCCGGCCCCAGTACTCCTGGTGGGCAAAAGCGGCCCGGCGCCGGTGGGCCACCTCCTCCCGCCAGGAGACCAGGCGGGGGCAGGCCCGGCACGAGGTGATCTCGCCGGCGAGGGCGGCCAGGGCCGCCCCGGGGGCGCCGCTAGCCGGGTCTCCCGCCGGGGGGTGATGGCCCTGCTCGACCGGCACCCTCCCAGGGTAGGCGCCCCGCCGGCGCCGGCCGGCGCCGGGGAGCGCCCGGGCTGGCCGGCAAACCCCCCCCGTCCTCTAACTTGGCCCGCAGATGCCCGGATCCCCCCCGTCCCGCCGCCGGCGGCCGCAGCCGGCTGCGCCCACCCTCGTGCTCCTGGTACGCCACGGCCTCACCCCGACGACCGGCACGGTCCTGCCCGGCCGGGCCAGGGGCCTCCACCTGGCCGAGCGGGGCCGGGAGCAGGCCCACGCCGTCGCCACCAGGCTGGCCACGTGGGCGCCGCCGGGATCGTCCCCGGCGGGCCGGCGGGCGGCGCCCCCGACCCAGGTCACAACGGCGGGCGATGATGGAACCGGGGCGGGCAGCCCCGCCCCGGCCCGGCGCCGGGCCCGCCCCGAGCGGCCCCGTGTGGCAGCCGTCTACAGCTCGCCGCTGGAGCGCACCCGGGAGACGGCGGCTCCTATCGCCGCTGCCCTCGGGTTGACCACTGTGGCCGAGCGGGGCCTGCTCGAGTGCGACTTCGGCGCCTGGACGGGCGCGGCCCTGAAGGACCTGGCAAAGCTGCCGGAGTGGACGACGGTCCAGCGCTGGCCGAGCGGGTTCTGCTTCCCCGACGGCGAGTCGTTCACCGGCATGCAGGCCCGCATGGTCGGTGCCATCGGCGCCATCTGCGCCCGGCACCGCGGGCAAGCGGTCGTCGCCGTATCGCACGCCGATCCCATCAAGGCGGCCGTGGCCGGCGCCATGGGCACCCACCTCGACCTGTTCCAGCGCATAGTGATCTCGCCGTGCTCGGTGACCGCCATCCGCTACGGACCAGGCGGGCCGACCGTCCTGACGGTCAACTCGGCGGGGTCGCTCGCCGACGTGGTGGCCTCGTGAGCCAGGTGGCCTCCCGGCCATGAGCGCCTCGTTCGAGCTGCCCTCCGCCGACAGCTTCGCCGTCGGCGCCATCGGTCCGCCCGGCCGGCGCACCTTCTACCTCCAGGCCCGGTCGGCCGACCAGGTGGTCACCCTCAAGATCGAGAAGCAGCAGGTAGGCGCCCTGGCCCAGCTACTGGCCGAGCTGCTGGAGGACCTGCCGACGGTGCCCCAGGTCCCCCCCGAGCCCGAGCTGGAGG
>JBOGGP010000381.1:0-1903 GCA_050744105.1 Acidimicrobiales bacterium | reverse complement strand
GCCCTCCTGGCTGGCTCGTCCACCAGGATCGTGCCGGTCGCGAGCCGACGAGCTGGCACCGGCAGGACGCCAGCGTGGAACCAGCGCGTGGCGCTCTGGCGGCTCACCCCGTCCTGCTTTGCCCACTCGGAAAGCCTCACGTCCCCCATCATGACCAGAGGGTGTGACAGTCATGGTCGAACGAGACAGAACTACCCATTCCGGCCAACGGTTGGCAACCCTTGCTCTTTCGGGGGCGGTCCCGCTGGCTCTCCCCCGGGGCGGTCCCGCTGGCTCTCCCCCGGGGCGGCCCGCTGGCTCTCCCCCCGGGCGGTCCCGCTGGCTCTCCCCCGGGGCGGTCCCGCTGGCGGACCGGTCGCTTCGGGGAGGGTCGGGTGGCGGGGCTGGAAGGCTCAGCGACCAAGGAGCTCGCCCAGCTGGGCTGCCCTTATGTCCGGCGTCTGGCCGAACACCAGCAGGAACATGGCCTCCCGGGCCAGCCGCTGGGCGTGGTTAGCGGCCAGGACGGACCGCCCGCCGCCCGCCGCCACCAGAGCCATGGCCGCCCGCACGGCCACCAGCGACGCCGCCGCCCGGGCCCCGGCCAGGTCGGCCCCGTTGCCAGCCGCCGCCTCGTCCAGGCGGTCCCGGGCCGCCGCCACCGCCTGGGCCGTCGCCTGGGTGTCGGTGCCGGCGTGGGCCAGGAGGCGGCAGCAGCGATCGGCGACGCCGAGGGCGTGCGACCCGTTGGCCCGCAGGCCCCGGGCATCGCCAGCCCTGAAGTCGGCGAAGGCCTCGACCGACGTCACCCGGCCCGACGGCACGAAGTGGCCCGAGAAGCGCAGCGTCACCGTGGCCGAAGAGTTGACGGCGGCCAGGGCCAGGGGCTCGGCCGACAGGGACTCCGACGCGGTGGCGTCGACCAGTGCCCACACCACGTCGTCGCCGTGGCGGGCGCCGGCGTGGACGGCGTCGATCCGGCCCCACCCGCTGACCCACGGCGCGTGGCCCTCCAGGCGCCACCCGCCGGGCGCGGGCGTCGCCGTGAGCACCGGCGGCCCTGGTCGGCGCAGGCCGGCGAAGGCCACCCCAGCCCGGCGCTGGCCCCGGCACAGCGGGCCCAGCCACTCCTCGCCCAGTCCATCTCGATCCGACGCCGCCACTGCCCGCACGGCGTGGTGGTGCTGGGCCCACACGAAGGCGACGCTCAGGCACCCTCCGGCCAGGGCCTCGGTGACGGCCTGGCCCTCGGGCGCGGTGGCATCGAGCCCGCCGGCGCCGGCCGGGCCGTACAGGCCGTAGAGACCGGCGCCGGCCAGGGCGTCGAGCTGGGCCCGGGGCACGGCCGGCAGGGCCTCGATGGCCAGCGCCTCGGGGAACAGGACCTCGTCGGCCAGGTGGCGGGCGGCGTCGAGTGTGGTCATACCAAGGCGAGCGTTGCTTCGTTGACTGAACTTTGAGTATCCACGCTGGTCAAGACCTCAACAGAGTCAACGAAGCAACACTCGTCTTAGTAGCTGCCGGCGCCACCTTGGCGACGCCGGGCCGGGGCCGCCCCGACCCCTGCGGCCCGGCCCTCCTGCGCCGATTTCCGCGCTGTGAGTGGGGAGGGTATTGCGCGCCACGGCCCGCTCCCCTATCTTGCCTGGACCGGGGGACTGCTCGTGAGCCGGTGGTCCGAGGTCGGGGGGACCCGACCACCTGGCCCGAGCGGTAGCGCGACGAAGGACCGGCCGGGGGAGGCCGGTCCTTCGGCATGCTCAAGGGGCGGAAGGGGGGTCCGGCCCGAGCTCGTGAATAGTTTCTCATAGGGGGCCGACGACGTCAAGTCACTACTTGCCCCACCCCCGGGCCCGCCGGCGGCCGGCGCCTGGGGCTGGCGAGGCGCCGGCGTCGGGGGCCGGGCCGCGGGGCGGCTCGGGCC
>JBOGGP010000380.1:0-1904 GCA_050744105.1 Acidimicrobiales bacterium | reverse complement strand
TGCCACGCCCGACCCTGCCACGCCCGACCCTGCCAACCCCGACCCTGCCACGCCCGACCCTGCCACGCCCGACCCTGCCACGCCCGACCCTGCCACGCCCGACCCTGCCACGCCCGAGCCGGCCAACCCCGAGCCGGCCAACCCCGAGCCGGCCAACCCCGAGCCGGCCAACCCCGAGCCGGCCCCGTCGCCGCGAGGGCGCCTGTTCGGGCGCAACGTGCTCGAAGCCACGTTCCGGGCCGGGCCCGACGAGGACCTGTTCCTCGGCGAGCTGCTCGTCGGGGTGGACGAGGCCACCGACCGGCGGTACGTGTTCCGGGTCGTCGACGTCACCTACGGCACCGAGCACCGGGAGCCGGGATGGGCCGAGCGGGTGGCGGGCACGCTGCTGGCCGACGACGGCCGGGGCGAGGGCGGCGCCCACCCGGTCTACGAGCAGGCCCGGCGCACCTACCGGGTGGCCTCCTGCCGGTGCCTGGGCTACCTGGCCGCCCCCGCCCGGCGGGGGGCGCCCCGCACCGTGTTCCGCAAGCCCAAGAGCCTGCCCACCCAGTTCTCCCGGGTGGTGGCCCCCGAGGCGGAGGACTTCGAGTGGCTGGCCCGGCGCATGGGCGACCTGGCCGTGGGCAGCCTGCGCAGCGGCGAGACGGTCGTCGAGGTGACCGTCGGGGTGCCCGGCGCCAGCCTGGCCAGCCACGTGGGCATCTTTGCCACCACCGGGATGGGCAAGTCGAACCTGCTGAGGGTGCTGGCGGGGGGGATAATGGCGGCCAACGGGCGGTACAGCCTGATGGTGGTCGACCCGCACGGAGAGCACCGGGTCCCCCTTTCCCGTCATCCGTGGGCGGAGACGGCGCTGCGCACCTACTCGGCCCGGCGGCTGCCCGGTGCCAACACCCTGCGAGTCAGCCTGGGCGAGCTGTCCGTGGACGACCTCCGCACCGCCTACGAGTGGAGCCGGCCCCAGGAGGAGGCCCTCTACGAGCTCGAGCGCCACTACGGGGAGGGGGAGGGGAAAGGCCTCGCCTGGCTGGCTGCATTCGCCGCGGTGGAGGACCTGGCCGGCTTCAGGGAGGCCGAGGTCAGCGGCCGCATCGCCCTCAGCACCCTCCAGGTCCTGCACCGCCGGGCCCGGCGCATCGTGGCCCTGCCCTGCGTGGCCACCGATCCCGCCCTCTCCGCCGGGGGCGCCGTGGTCGCCGACCTGCTCGCCGGCCGGGTGGTCCTGGTCGACGTCAGCGGGCTCGGCTCCACCGAGGAGGTGCTCGTCGCCTCCTACCTGACCCGGCGCGTCCTCGAGGAGTGGCAGGGCGCCTACCTCGACGACCCCGAGCGCCACGAACGGATGCCGGTAGTGGCCGTCGCCCTGGAGGAGGCCCAGCGGGTGCTCGGGGCGAGCAAGGACCGGGAGTCGAACGTGTTCCCCCGGGTGGCTCGCGAGGGCCGCAAGTTCGGCGTCGGGCTGTGCGCCGTGACCCAGCAGCCGAAGCTGCTCGACGGCGAGCTGCTGAGCCAGTTCAACACCTTCTTCGTCCTCGGCCTGGCCGACGAGAAGGACCGCAACATCCTGCGCTCGGCGGCCAAGGCCGACATCAGCGCCCAGGGGGCCGAGATCCAGACGCTCATGCCCGGAGAGTGCCTGATCGTCAACCTGGCCGCCCCCTTCGCCGTGCCCGCCCTGGTCGACCTGTGGGACGACCACGTCCGGCGCTGCCCGCCGGCGCCGGCGCCGCGGCCCCCCGCCGGTGCCAATGTCTCCGCCCTGGTCGACTGACTGGCCGTTCCGAAATCTGTCTCATCTGTCACTTTCGACGAGCACCGGCTTCGGAGCCACCTGTTGCCGGGTGGCGGTGACGGTCCTATCCGGCCCGGATGGGCCGGTGCCGTCCTGACGGTTCTCCGAG
>JBOGGP010000379.1:0-1914 GCA_050744105.1 Acidimicrobiales bacterium | reverse complement strand
GGGCGGCCAGTTCCCGGGTCGGGACGAGGACCAGGGCGCGAGGCCGGGCGGGCTCGCTCCAGCGGGCGGAGCGGTCCAGGGCGACGACCAGGGGGATCCCGAACGCGAGCGTCTTGCCCGACCCGGTGGGGGCCCGGCCGCAGATGTCGTGGCCAGCCAGGGCGTCGGGCAGGGTGGCGGCCTGGATCGGAAACGGGTGGAGCACGCCGCGCTCGGCGAGGACGGCGCAGAGAGCAGCGGGGACGCCGAGGTCGGCGAAGGTGGGGGACGGCACAGAACTGGCTCCAGTCGGGGGCGGAGAGCAGGCCCGGCCGAGGGAACGGGGACCCCGCCGGCCGGGAGCCAGCGACCGCGTCGCCGCGTGGCGACGAAGGCGACACGACAAGCGGTGAACTTCCGACAGAATACCACATCGGTACCGGGTACCAGGTCGCTGCGGTGCTACGCTTGGCACGGGCGATGTCATCCGGCAGCCTGTCAGGGGGAGCACGTCATGCTCGGGTCGTTGGCGAGGTGGGCGGGATCGGTGCCGGTGAGGGGTGAGCGGCGGCGCAGGGCCGTCGGCGGCGGGATGGCGGCTGGCGCGGCCTTGGCTGTCGTCCTGCTGGCCGCCCCGGCGTTTGCCTGCAGCTCGCTCGGCACCCTGCACATGAGCAGCACCTCGGTGGCGGCCGGTGCCGACGTGGCCGTGACCGGCACCCAGTTCGCCCCCGGGTCGCCCGTCGTGCTGACCGTCAACTCGGCGACGGCGGCCGGCCTCCCTGCCACCGTGGTGGGCACCGTGACGCCGGCGGCGTCGGGGGCTCTCAGCACCCACTTCGTGGTGCCGTCGCTGCCTCCGGGCCAGTACGTCCTCGATGCCACCCAGTCCGCCGGGGTGTCGGGCTACGCCATCTCTCCCATCGGGGCGCTGTTCGACGTGGTCAGCCCCTCCGCCACCGCCTCCGGGCCAGCCCGGGCCGCCGTCGCTCGAGGTCCGGGCCCGTCGACCCCGTGGGGTGAGGTGACCGTGCTCGCCGGCCTCGGCGCGGCCGGGCTCGCCCTGGTGTCGGTGGGGGCGCTGTCGCTCGCCCGGTCCCGGTCGGGGGCCCGCGGCCACGACTCGCCGGCGGCCCGGGTGGCGGCCGGCGACGACGGCGGCAGCGGCGCATGAGCGGGCGGTGGGTCGCCGCCCTGACCCTGGCCGGGCTGGCCGGGCTGGCCGGGCTGGCCGGTTGCGCAAGCTCGGGCTCCTCAGCCGGGGGTGCCCACATAACCTCGGTGAGCACCTCGGGCTCGGTCGGCTCCCCGACCATCACCGTCCTCGGCAGCGGGTTCGGTGCCATGCCGGCCGCCCAGCCGGCGTCGGCGCCCCAAGGCCAGCAGGGTTGCCCGTCGGCCCCCGCCCAGGGGGACGGGTCCCTCTACGGGACCGACCTGTACCTGAGCGACCTCGCCGCCAGCCACGGCAGCTACAAGAACTGGACCGCGGGGGAGTACACCACTGGCAGCAACGGCCAGTTCGACTGCGTGGGCCTGATCATCTCGTCCTGGTCGCCCACCCAGGTGGTCTTCGGCTTCGGTAACCTGTACGGCAAGCTCATCCCCCAGAACACCTACTTCATGAGCAACGGCGACACCTTCAAGGTGTGGGTCAGGGGGGCGTCGACCACTGCCAGCGCCTCGCTGACGGGCACGCCCAACGCCCCGGCCCCGACCCAGTAGGCTCCCCCGGCCGGCCGGCGCTCAGCCGAGCGGCGCCGGCAGCATCGTCGATCCCATCAGCCAGGAGTCGGCGGTGGCCGCCGCCGTCCGTCCTTCGGCGATTGCCCACACGATGAGGCTCTGGCCCCGCCCCATGTCGCCGCAGACAAAGACCCCCGGCACCGCGGTGGTCCCGTCAGGCTGGCGCTCGGCGTTGCCCCGTCCGGTCAG
>JBOGGP010000378.1:0-1914 GCA_050744105.1 Acidimicrobiales bacterium | reverse complement strand
GTGCGCGATACCCCAGAACGAGCCCGTGCGGCCCGGCCCGGTGCCGTCCTGGCCTTCAACTTCAACGTCGTGCTGCTGCCCATTTCGCTCGGCGCTCAGCACCGCTCACAACTCCACCACCCGGAGTCCTGGACCTCCCCCCGTGGGCCGGACACGGGTCCTGCTTCGAGTGAAGCGAGGCTACCTCCGATTTTGGTCCCGGCCGGGACCAAAATCGCGTCGGGCGGCCAGGAGGCCCCCCGTCATGAGCCGAGCGGGCCGGGACCGAGCAGCTCGGTGAGCTGACTGGCCAGGCGATCGGCGGCATTCCTGCGTAACCCGATGGTCACGATCACCGAGCGCTCACCCCGGCGGAGGAGGACCATCCAGGCTTGGTCGGGTGGCCGGCCCCTCGAGCTGGCCGAGCCGGGGACCACCTCGGCGACGACGGGCAGGTCGATGGCGCGTTGGCGCTGACGGTGGGCCCGCATTCGACACGAGGCGGAGCAGAAGCGGCCCGGGCGGCCCGTCGCCGCAGGCGGCACTCGGTTGGTGCAACCCGGTCCGGCACAGGCTCGGGCATCGGTTTCGTAACGCAACGGAACTGCCCCGGATGCCCGGCTGTCTCGGTGTGCCGGGGGGCTCATGCGGCCGCCAACCGGGCGCCAGCGAGCATGTTCTCGTACTCGACCGGCGGACGCTGGCCGAGAGAGCTGTGAAGCCTGGTGGTGTTGTACCAGATGATCCAGGCGAAGATGGCCGCCCGGGCCTCGGCCTTGGTGGCGAAGCGCTCGCCCTCGACCGCCTCTCGCTTGAAGCCCGACCAGATCGCCTCGCACAGGGCGTTGTCGAAGGAGTCCCCGACGCTGCCCATCGACTGGGTGATCCCGAGCCGACGGCACAACTTGGTGTACTCGCCAGAGGTGTACTGGCAGCCGTGATCTGAGTGGAAGATCACCCCCGTGGCCCCGATGTGGGCCTTGCCCCTCGTCCCCACGGCCGCCTCCAGGGCGTCGGTGCAGATCTCGGTGCGCAGATGGTCGGCGATCGACCAGCCGAGCAGGCGCCTGGAGCAGGCGTCGGCCACGCCGGCCAGGTACAACCATCCCTCGTCGGTGGGGATGTAGGTGCAGTCGCCCACCCAGAGCTCATCCAGCTCGTCCCTTTGGAAGTCACGCTCCACCAGGTCCGGCGCCGGGGTCGCGGAGCGGTCCGGGGTGGTGGTGCGCACCTTGCGCCGCCCACAGCGGCCCTGGAGGCCCTCTCGGGCCATCAGGCGCTCGACAGCCTTGTGGTTGGCGCCCACCCCGTCACGATGCAGCTGGGCAGTCACCCTCGGCTCCCCATAGCGTCCACGGGACTCCTTGTGTACCAGGCGGATCTGGCCGACGAGCTCAGCCTCGGCTGCCTGGCGTGGGCTGGGGCCGGCCGACAGGCGACAAACCCAGTCGTGGTAGCCCGCCCTCGACACATCGCACACCCGACACAGCGTCTTCACCGGGAACTCGGCCTTCTGGGCATCGACGAACGCGAAGAGCCTCACGCGTTCGACTCCTTCACCCAGAAGGCCGTAGCTCGTTTCAGGATCTCGCGCTCCACCTCCAGTTCCGCCACCCGGCGTCGCAGGCGCTTGGCCTCGGCGGCATCCGCGGACTCGACGGCGAAGCGCTTCGGATCGGCGCCGGCCCGGCTTCGCCGGTCCTTGCCCAGCCAGCGGTTGAGGCTGGACTCGCCGACCCCCAGCTCACGGGCCAGTTCGGCCGCCGGTCGGCCCGACGAGCGGGCCAGAGCGACGGCATCGGTCTTGAACTCCGGCGAGAACCGCCGGCGTCGTTGCTGTCCCACCTGGGACTCCCTTCTGCCAGGTCTCAGCCTGGCATGTCAGGTGTCCGTCCGGAGGGGGGAACTCCAGTCCAGCCTCAATCTCTCCTGCCG
>JBOGGP010000377.1:0-1932 GCA_050744105.1 Acidimicrobiales bacterium | reverse complement strand
GGGCTGATATTCCTCTCCAGCCGGGTCACGCCCCGCATCGTCGGGCGCACCGGGCCGCGGCCCCTGCTCCTGTTCGGCCTGGCCGTCCTGGCCGTCGCCACCCTCTGGATCTCGCGGGCCACCCCGGTCGGCGGCTACCTGGAGGGGCTGTTCGGCCCGCTGGCGCTTTTCGGCATCGGGGCGGGGGCGACGTTCATGCCGCTCAGCGTCGCCATCCTGGGCGGGGTGCCGGCGGCCGACGCCGGGGCGGCATCGGGGATGCTCCAGACCATGCAGCAGACCGGCGCCGCCCTGGGAGTCGCCGCCCTGTCGAGCATCGCCGTGGCCCACGGTCGCCAGGCCGCCCTCCTGGCCGGCTTCGGCATCGTCGTCGTGGCCCTGGTCGTGGCCGCCGCCCTCGTCCGGCCGGCGCCGGCGACGGCCAGGGTGGTCGACGACCTGGTCGTCGCCGAGGGCTGAGGGAACGGCCGGGTGTAGGCTCGGACCGGACCAAAGGGTCCCGCCGGCCCGTTCTGACCAACGGCCTCGCGGGCCCACCGACGAGGGGCCCCACCAACGGGCCGACCACCAAGGGGTAGCCATGCCCGACAAGTCACCGCAGAAGCCGAGCGCCAAGAAGCCCGGCAAGTCGCTCAAGGAGAAGCGGCAGGACAAAAAGACCAAGCAGACCACCCGCCGGGGCCTGTCCACCTAGGGTCCCCCTCCGGCGGCGGGCCCGGTGGGGCGGCCCGGTGGGGCGGCCCGGTCGGGCGTGGGCGGCGAGGCCCTCGCCGGTGATGTCCCGCCGGCCCGGCGCCCGCCTGGGCTACGTTTGTGGCGGTGGCCCGACAGACGAGCGATCGCCAGGTCGAGGTGGTCGACGCCGTCCTCGGGGCCAGCCGGGTGCTGGTCTCGGTGGCCGCCCGGTCTCTCCTGTGCGTGGAGGGGGCGATCACCCTGCCCCAGTTCCGCGTCCTGGTGCTGCTGTCCAGCCGTGGGCCCCAGCGGGTGGTGGACCTGGCCGGCGCCCTCGACGCCGAGCCCTCCACCGCCACCCGGCTCTGCGACCGTCTGGTGCGCAAGAAGCTGGTCCGCCGCCAGCGGCTGGTCAACGACCGCCGCACCGTGCAGGTGGCCATCGCCGACAGTGGCGAGGTCCTGGTCGCCGAGGTCATGGGCCAGCGCAAGGCGGCCATGGCGGCCATCCTGCAGCGGGTCAGCGTGGAGGACCAGGATCGCCTCGTCGACGCCCTGCGCAGCTTCAACGAGGCGGCGGGCGAGGTACCCGAGCACGCCTGGTCCCTCGGTTGGGACACCTGAGTGCTGCCTGGATAGCACGGGCCGGCCCCGGCCCTCCGGGCGCCCTCCGGGTGGCGGTCAAGGACGTGATCGACGTGGCCGGGTGGCCCACCACCGCCGGCAGCCGGGCCGTCGCCCGCCACGCCGGAGCGGCCAGCGCCGACGCCGCCTGCCTGGCCGGGCTGCGCCGGGCCGAGCGGGGAAAGGGGGCGTGGATGGCAGGAAAGACCAACCTGCACGAGCTGGCCCTCGGCATCACCGGCATCAACCCCTGGTTCGGCACGCCCGTCAACCCGCTGGACCCCCGCCGGGTGCCGGGGGGGTCGTCGAGCGGGTCGGCGGTGGCGGTGGCCAACGGCGACGCCGACGTAGCTCTCGGGACCGATACCGGGGGATCGATACGCATACCGGCCGCGTGTTGCGGGGTGGCCGGGCTCAAGACCACATGGGGCCGGGTGCCGCTCGAGGGGGTGTGGCCGCTGGCCCCCACCCTCGACACCGTGGGTCCCCTGGCTCGCCACGTGGCCGGCCTGGTGGCGGGCATGGCCCTGCTCGAGCCCGGCTTCACACCCGCCGAGCGGGCGGGCGGGGAGCGGGCCGGCGACGTGGCGGCCGGCGGGGAGTGGGCGGGCGGGGAGTGGGCGGGCGGGGAGC
>JBOGGP010000376.1:0-1963 GCA_050744105.1 Acidimicrobiales bacterium | reverse complement strand
CCCAGGTGGTCGACGGCGCCACGGCGGTCGCCGCCTCGGTGCGGGCCGAGCCCGGGCTGGCCGTGGGCCAGTTCTACCTGGGGACGATCCTCCTCGACGGGGGGCATCCCGACCAGGCCGCCCTCCACTTCAAGGACTTCCTGGGCGACCACCCCTCGGCCAAGTGGCTGGGGGAGGCGGCGCCGGCCATCCGGCAGGCGTTCGCCCAGGCCGGCCAGCCGCTGCCCCCCGGGGTCCCGGCAGCCGGCAGCTGAACCTCCCGATCCCGGGGGTCACGCGGAAAGAACCTCCCCGCACGGGTCGATAACCCGGACAGGCCCGATGGCGCGACGGTCCGGCTGACCGGAGCGCCCCGAGCCGGCATGCGGATCCCGGGAGGGGCCATCTCCGGGCCACGCCATGAGGGCGGGCCAGCATCCTCTCGCCGCGGGAGGGGAGATGGCCGAGCGTCGACGGTTGCAGGCGGGAGCCCGCCGCGCCGGGCTGGTGGCCACCGTCGCGGCCTCCGTCCTCCTGGTCGCCGGGGCCACCGTGATCTCCCCGGCGGGGGCCGCCGTCGGCATGGTGCCGCCTCGCAACCCGGCGGCGAACGTCCCCTCCGAGCCCAACATCGCCGGATCGGCCACCTGCACCGAGACCTCCGGCGGGTGGACCTGCACCAACCCGTGCCTCAGCTCGCCCAGCGTCTCGCTGGTGGAGACGCCGGACTGCACCGCCGACGCCCTCCGGGCCATCGACGTCGCCCGGGCCGGCGAGGGGGTCGGCCCTCTCGTGCTGCCGTCCGACTGGTCGTCGCTGACCGCCGCCGAGCAGCTGTTCGTCGTCACCGACGAAGAGCGCGTCGACCGGGGACTGCCCCCCTACGTCGGGCTGGTGGCCACACTGTCCGGCGGGGCCCAGCAGGGGGCGGCCGACGGCGGCGACCCGAACCCCTCGGCGCCGTTCCCCTTCCTGTCGGCCAGCTCGATCTGGGCCGCCAACTCGGTCAACCCCCTGGCTGCCGACTACGAGTGGATGTACGCCGACGGCTACGGGGGATCGGGCGACACCAGCAACGTGGACTGCGGCTCGCCGTCCAGCGCCGGGTGCTGGGGCCACCGCGACGCCATCCTGGGCTACGGGACCTGCGCCGACTGCGTGGCCGGGGCCGGCTTCGCCCAGGGCACGGCCAGCGGGTGGGGCACCTCCTTCACCGAGCTGTTCGTCCGACCGGCGGGCGGCGCGCCGGTCCCCTACTTCTCGTGGTCGGCCGACGTCGCCCCCGACCTCGGGGGGACGCCGCCCGCCCCCGCCCCCGCTCCCGCTGCTCCCGCCCCTCCTGTCGTCCCGCCCGAGGTCGGCATGGCCGCCACCAGGTCCGGTGACGGCTACTGGGAGGTGGCCGCCGACGGCGGGGTGTTCTCGTACGGCGACGCCGCCTTCCTCGGCTCGATGGGCGGCCACCCACTCGACCAGCCGATCGTCGGCATGGCGGCGGCCCCGACAGGGAACGGCTACTGGGAGGTGGGACGCGACGGGGGGATCTTCTGCTTCGGCGGCGCCCGGTTCTACGGCTCGATGGGGGGCCAGCCCCTCGACCAGCCGATCGTCGGCATGGCGGCGGCCCCGACAGGGCACGGCTACTGGGAGGTGGGGGCCGACGGCGGCATCTTCGCCTACGGCACCGCCGCCTTCCGCGGCTCCATGGGCGGCCAGCCCCTCGACCAGCCGATCGTCGGCATGGCGGCGGCCCCGACAGGGAACGGCTACTGGGAGGTGGGGGCCGACGGCGGGATCTTCGCCTACGGCACCGCCGCCTTCCGCGGCTCCATGGGCGGGCACCCGCTCGACCAGCCGATCACCGGCATGGCGGCGGCCCCGACAGGGCACGGCTACTGGGAGGTGGGGGCCGACGGGGGCATCTTCGCCTTCGGCGTGGGCTTCTTCGGCTCGGTCGGGGGTCACCCGTTGAACCGGCCGGTGG
>JBOGGP010000375.1:0-1974 GCA_050744105.1 Acidimicrobiales bacterium | reverse complement strand
TCCGCCAGCACCTCAACGCCGACGGCTGGCAGGAGGAGCGCTACCCCGAGCTCGACCCCCACTCCATGGCCCTCAGCCTGGTGGAGGGCGCCCGGGTCGGCGTGGACATGGCCGGGGAGGCGGTCACCGCCGCCGTGTGGCTGGCCCAGGTCGGCCGGGTCAGGCTCTACCTGCTCGACGCCGACGTGGAGGACAACCCCGACGAGATGCGCTCGGTCACCGACCGGCTCTACGGCGGGGGCACCGAGCACCGCCTGCGCCAGGAGATCCTGCTCGGCATCGGCGGGGTGCGGGCCCTGGCCGCCCTGGGCGCGCCGGTCCAGGTCTTCCACACCAACGAGGGCCACGCCGGCTTCCTCGGCCTGGAGCGCATCCGCCAGCTGGTGACCGGCGAGGGGCTTCGCTTCGCCGAGGCGGTGGAGGCCGTCCGGGGGGGCACGGTGTTCACCACCCACACCCCCGTCCCCGCCGGCATCGACCGCTTCGGGCGGCACCTCATGGAGCGCTACTTCAAGAGCTGGGCGGCGGAGTGCGAGATCTCCCTCGACTCGCTGATGGAGCTCGGCCACTTCCCCGACGAGCCCCTCGACGCCCCGTTCAACATGGCCGTGATGGGCCTGCGCCTGGCCGGCATGTCCAACGGGGTGGCCGCCCTGCACGGCCGCACCAGCCGGTCCATGTTCCAGGGCCTGTGGCCCGAGGTGCCCGTCGACGAGGTGCCCATCGCCTCGGTCACCAACGGGGTCCACGGCCGCACCTGGGTGTCGTCGGAGATGAGCGACCTGTTCTCCCGCTACGTCTCCCCGGCCTGGGACCAGGCCAACGCGGCCGAGTGGGCCGGCGTCGACGACATGCGCGACGACGAGCTGTGGCGGGCCCGGGAGCAGGGCCGGGAGGCCCTCATCGGGGTGGTGCGCGACCGCCTCAAGCGCTCCCTCGGCGACCTCGGGGCCTCGGCCACCGACGCCGCGTGGGCCGGCGAGGCCCTCGATCCGCGGTACCTGGTCGTCGGCTTCGCCCGCCGCTTCGCCACCTACAAGCGTGCCACCCTGCTGCTGTCCCAGCCCGACCGCCTGCGCGCCCTCCTGCTCGACGCCCACCGCCCGATCCAGATGGTCTTCGCCGGCAAGGCCCACCCGGCCGACGACCTGGGCAAGCAGATGATCGCCGAGATCGTCCGCTTCAGCCGCGACCCGTTGGTGCGCCACCGGATCACGTTCGTCGAGGACTACGACATCTCGGTGGCCCGCATGATGGTCCAGGGCAGCGACGTGTGGCTCAACACCCCCCGCCGGCCCATGGAGGCCAGCGGCACCAGCGGGGAGAAGGCGGCGCTCAACGGGGCCCTCAACTGCTCGATCCTCGACGGCTGGTGGGACGAGTGCCACGACGGGACCAACGGGTGGGCCATCTCCTCGGCCGAGTCCTACGACGACCTGGCCCACCGGGACCAGGCTGAGGCCGACAGCCTCTTCGAGATCCTGGAGCGCCAGGTGGTGCCGCTGTTTTACGACCGCTCCGAGGACCGTTTCCCCCGGGCCTGGGTGGCCCGCATGAAGGCGTCGCTGCGCTCCCTCGGCCCCCGGGTCCAGGCGTCACGCATGGTGCGGGACTACGTCGAGGCCCTCTACGAGCCCGTCGCCGCCCGGACCGACATCCTGGCCGCCGGCGGCCACCGCCGGGCCCGGGAGCTGGCCGCCTGGAAGCAGCGGGTGGCGGCGGCGTGGCCAGGCGTGAGGGTCGTCGACCTCGACGGCGAGGGAGCCACCACCGTGACCGACCTGGGCGACACCCGGGAGGTGTCCGCCGTGGTCGACCTCGGGTCCCTCGGGAGCGGGGACGTGTCGGTGCAGCTGGTACACGGCCCGGTGGGCGCCGGCGACGAGCTGGCTGCCACCGCCGTCGTGGACATGGAGCTGGTGGGGCCGGCCGCCGGCGGAAGGCCCGGCGCCGGCGGGTCCGGCGGGGCCGGGG
>JBOGGP010000374.1:0-1974 GCA_050744105.1 Acidimicrobiales bacterium | reverse complement strand
GGGTCGACGTGTCGGAAAATTTCGAGAACCTCTTCGCCGCTCTGTTCCCGGGGGGACGGGGCACGCTGCAGCTGACCGATCCCGACCACCTTCTCGACACCGGCATCGAGATCGACCCCCGGCCGTCGGGCAAGAACGTCCGGCGTCTCTCCCTGCTCTCGGGTGGCGAGCGAAGCCTGACCGCCCTGGCCTTCCTCTTCGCCGTCTTCCGCAGCCGCCCGTCGCCGTTCTACCTGATGGACGAGGTGGAGGCCGCTCTCGACGACGTCAACCTGCACCGCTTCTTGGATCTGCTGCGCCAGTTCCGGGCGGAAGCCCAGCTACTGGTGGTCAGCCACCAGAAGCGGACCATGGAGGCGGCGGACTGCCTGTACGGGGTGACCATGGCCCCCGGGGGGTCGTCGCGGGTGGTCAGCGAAAGGGTCAGCGCCCCCAGCCCATAGTGCCGTTGCCGAGAGCCCCGGCCCGCCTGCCCGGTTGGCGAGGCTCTAGGAGGGTGGGATGGGTGCGGGACTGCTCACGGCAACCGCATCTCATGGCCTTCGTCGGCCGCCGCGCCCACCGCCGGCGGGTACACGATCGCCGGGTGCCCCGGTCCGATCGGCGGGCGAGCGCTAGCGGATATGCACGGATGGGCGTCCCCGAAGGCCTGGCAACCCTCCTCGACCACCGCCAACCAGTACCCGTGGCCATCGGGGGTGGGCATGAGCGCACCCACGATCGTGCCACGGGCTTGCGGGCTGGCACCGAAGAACGAGGCATCGCCGAAGGTGAACACCCCGCCGTCGGACCCGTCCAGCCGGTAACCGGCCCCGCCGGAGGTCGCGGTAATGCCCACGACCGGGGCATGCAGGGCCGTTGCGGCCATCGAGCCGTGGAATGTGGCGTCCCCGTAGCCGAACACCCCGCCGTCGCCGGCCACCAGCCAGTAGCCCCCTCCGTCGGGCGTCGACGCCATGCCGACGATCGGCGCGTTGAGGTGAGGGATGGCGGCATGGAAGGTGGGCCCGTAGACGGTCCCGTCGGCCATCACCTCCCAGAAGCTCGGGAACCACTCGACCGGGGCGGGTGGGGCCGCCTGGTGCGACGCGGCCGAGGCCTGCACCGGGATCATCGCCAACATGACCATTCCACCGAGGCCGGCGAGCAGTCCGAGCCAAGCGGGCCTCCGGGCACCCCAGAGGTTCCGGGCAAACCGGAAGCGGCCCGACCGCTGACCTGTGTCGCCTCCTCCGAGCGCCGAGGGCGAGGGGGACGATAGCGTACGACCGGGCCGCCGTAGGCTCGGTGGGCCATGGAGCTAGTCGTAGTGCTGATCGCGGTGGGGGTCGGCGTCGTCCTGGCCACCACCACCTTCGTCGTCACCGGCCGGCGCCGGCGCCTGCCCCCGGCCCCGCCCCCTGACTCGGGTCGCTCGCCGGCCGGAGCACCGCCGCCGGCCCCAGCCCCGCCGGCCGGAGCACCGCCGGCCCCAGCCCCGCCGGCCGGAGCCCCGCCGGCCGGAGCCCCGCCGGCCCCAGCCCCGCCGGCGCCCCCCCGCTTCCGGGACCGGCTGGGCAAGGCCCGCTCCCTCCTGGCCGGCCACCTGGGCGGCGTGAGGGCTCGCGACAGGATCGACCAGCAGACCTGGGAGGAGCTCGAGGACGCCCTCGTCCTGGCCGACGTGGGCATCGAGGCCACCACCGCGACCCTCGACGGCCTGCGCCGGCGGGTCAAGTCGGAGGGCATCGACACGGCGACCGCCCTGCTGCAGGCACTCAAGGCCGACCTGGCCGGCCGTCTCGGTGGCGACCGGACCCTCCGCCTGGACGAGGGCCGCACCAACGTGTGGCTCTTTGTGGGCGTCAACGGCGTGGGCAAGACGACCACAATCGGCAAGATCGGGGCCCGGGAGGTGGGCAGGGGCCGCCAGGTGGTGATGGCGGCCGGCGACACCTTCCGGGCGGCGGCGGCCGACCAGCTGCAGCTCTGGGC
>JBOGGP010000373.1:0-1979 GCA_050744105.1 Acidimicrobiales bacterium | reverse complement strand
CCCCGAAGCCCCGGCCCCCCACGCCCCGGCCCCCCACGCCCCGGCCCCCCACGCCCCGGCCCCCGAAGCCCCGGCCCCTGACGCCCCGGCCCCCGAAGCCCCGGCCCCCGACGCCCCCAGCCCGGAGACTCCCTCGTCACCTCCTGATCAGGGCGGGTTCACGTCGTAAGCGTGCTCGCCGGCGGGAGGTCGATCCCGCTCACGATCTCGGCCCACGCCTCTTCGCCCAGGCCGTCCTCGACCGCCCGGAGCAGCACCTTGGCCAGATTGCGGTCGGCGTCGTTGAGGTAGGCGATGAGGCCGATGGTCACGGGATGCTCGGGTCGGTAGACCCCGACGATGGCGTCGCCGCGGCCCAGCTCGCCCTCCCCGGCGACTGAGAAGTAGGCGCCGGCCCGGCCGGCAGCCAGGAAGCGCCCGGGAAACTTGGGGTCGTCCATACGGACGCCCAGCTTCCAGCACGGGAAGCGGGGTTGGACGACCTGGAGGACGGCGCCGCCCACCCGGAGACGCTCGCCAACGAGCAGGCCGGACAGGTCCACACCGGTCGTCGTGAGGTTCTCTCCGAAGGTGCCCGGTCCCAGCTCGGTCCCGAGCTCCGACGACCACCAGTCGTAGTCCTGGGCGGCATAGGCATACACCGCCTTGGACGGCCCACCGTGCACGCTCAGGTCGGCCTGGGCGTCGCCTTCCACGTTGTCCCGGCGCACAGCCAGGTGCTCGTCCACCGGATCCTTCCAGATGGCGCTGGTCCTGACCCTGCCGTGGTGGACGAACTGGCGGGGCCGCCCGACGTTGACCGACACGACCCGGGCACCCGAGCCGCCCCGGCCACCCGAGCCACCCGAGCCACCCGAGCCACCCGAGCCGCCCCCGGGCCCGGGCCCGCCGGCCGCCCCACCACCGACCGCGTCACCTTCGGGCGTCATGGACTCGACTCCGCGGAGAGAGACGTCGACAAGCCTGGGACGGGACATCAGCACCGGCGAGCGACGGGGGCACTACTCGACGCCGAGATCGACCTCGTGGGACGGGGACTGGCCGGGCTCGATCTCGATCCAGTCGAGCTCAGCCACGCTTCCGGCCTGACGGAGGTCGTCCTCGGCCGACCGCCCCAGAGCCAACCGCTCGGCGGTGTCGCGCACCGTGAGGGAGGCGACAGCGGCCCTCTGCGACCGGCCGGCGCCCGTCTTGGCCCGCCGCACCCCTTTCAGCAGCTCGCTGGCCACGGCGTAGACGGCCTCCCCGCCCTCCGCTCCGCTCCCGCCACCCGCGCCGAGCTCGGCGGCGGATGGCCACGGCGCCCGGTGGACCGAGTCGCGCCCACCGGCCAGCCACGACCACACCTCCTCGGTGACAAACGGCAGGAACGGCGCCATCAGCCGCACCAGCACCGACAGCGCGGCGGCCAGCGTCGCCCGGGCCGGGGCGGCCCGGTCCTGGCCCAGGTCGCCGTAGGCCCGGCGTTTGACCAGCTCGACGTAGTTGTCGCAGAAGTCCCAGAAGTACGACTCGGTCCGCTCGAGGGCCCGCGTGTAGTCGTAGCCCTCGAGATCGGCCGTAGCACTGTCAACCAGCTGACCCAGACCGGACAGCAGCGACCGGTCCACCGGCTCTCCTGCCGCGCCCCCTGGACCCGGCGCTCCCAGGCGGCCGGCGCCGGCCAGGCCGAGGCCCCGGGGCCCGAGGACGAACTGGCCAACGTTGAGGACCTTGACCGCCAGCCGGCGGCCGACCTTGATCTGGTCCTCCTCGAAGACGGTGTCGGCACCGGGGCGTCCGTGGGCCGCCCAGTAGCGAACGGCATCAGAGCCGTACTGCTCCAGCCACGGCATGGGGGTCTCGACGTTGCCGTCAGACTTGGACATCTTCTTGCGGTCGGAGTCGAGGATCCACCCCGACAGGGCGACGTGGGCCCACGGGAGCCGGCCCCATTCGAGCTCCGAGCGCACCACGGTGGAAAAGAGCCAGGTGCGGAT
>JBOGGP010000372.1:0-1997 GCA_050744105.1 Acidimicrobiales bacterium | reverse complement strand
CGCGGCTAACCACCCTGGTCTCTGCGGCAAGGGGCTCGGTTCGACGGTCAAAGACCTGGGCTGTGGGCCGAATCGGGCCGGACCTGGCCTTCGATTGGTACCAGCGGACCACAGAGATGAGAGGGACGCTCGCCGCCCGGCGGCGCGAGGCCGAGTGCATCGAAGCTGCCCGCGCCCAGCTGGCGCGGCTTCCGGAGGCTCGGGTGGTGACCGTGATACCGACCTATCAGCGGCCCGAGTTGCTCCGGCGGGCCGTGGCCAGCGCCCAGGCACAAACCGTGGTCGACCACGCCATCGTAGTGGTCAACGACGGCGGGAGCCTTCCCGAACTCAGAACCGATGAAAGGCTGGCCTGCATAACGCTGCCGGTCAATGTCGGTATCGCTGGAGTCGTCCGCAACGTGGGCATCGCGCTGTCGCGCTCGGAGTACCTTGCCTTCCTGGACGACGACAACGAATGGCGCCCAAATCACCTTTACCTGTGTTTGGGTGGGTTTCGTCCAGGCGTGGACCTGGTCTACTCGGCAGTGATGCGCGTCCGCCCCGACGGCACCGAGCTAGACGTTATCTCATGGCCCTTCGACCGTTCGCAGTTGCGTAGGCAGCGCTCCGTAGACACGAGTTCGATAGTAGTCCGCCGCGGGCGGGGGGCCACGTTCAGCCGGGTGCCACGCAATTCCAAATCACTCGAAGACTGGGAGCTGGTTTGGCGCTTCAGCCGGCGCCACGGCGTGCTTCACGTCCCCGAGGTGACCGTCAGATACCTGGTTAACCCTGAAACCTATTACTCGCGTTGGTCTCCCGACGACCTGGCCGGGAAATGAGCATGAGCCGGGCGCGTCGCCCCAGACGGCTCAGGCGCCTTCCATGGCAGCGCATCGTCGTAATTGGATTGGACTCTTCCCCTAGTCCCTGCAGCAGGATCGCCAAGGTCTCGGCGAGTTGCCGGGAAACGTCGGAACCCGGTGGTCCGTGGCGAGCCTCGACCAGGCTGACCATCGCTGGGTCGCAGCGTAGGGGGGCGCCCGAGTCCACCCAACGCCGCCATAACTCGGTGTGGCCGAAAAGATGGTCTGCCGTGGCCGCGTCCGCCATCTCCTCGGCCTCCACCAGTGCCTCCAGGAGGTCACGCACCTGGTCGCTCATGTCCTCGGGGCGGATCGCCGGGGCTCGTCCCGGCACCCGGACCGGGCGGGTGGGTTCCCTCCATCGCGAGCCGTAGCGGTGCTCGGCCAGGAAGCGCTCCGGGGGCGAAGGAGCTGGAAAGGGCTCGCCGCCCAGCCACACCGTGGTCATCGACTCCAAGTACGAAGTTGGGAACGACTCGGTACCCGCGCTCCCCGGCCAATCCCAACCCGGAGCGCCGGTATGGCTGAGGAGACCGTCGTGCTCGGTCCACTGGTAAAGGTCAAGGTGCAATTCGTTGACAGTGCTGTAGGTGACCCTCAGGCAAAGGGGCTCGCCGGCGTCGACCTGGTGCCCCCTCGCTCGGATCGTCTCCGCCAAGGCGAGCACCAAGGGCACGTCTTCGGCCATGATCCCAAAGTCCACGTCGACGTCCCAAGCGACCAGCTGGCCGTCCCGGACTGCACCGAGCAAGGCGCCGTAGTCGAGCCAAAAGCGAATGCCCCGGTCCGTGAGCAGATCCCGTATGTCCATCGCCAGCTCCAGGGCATGCTGGGTGCAACATGCCGGGCGGACGTTGCCCGCACCCCACGTCCAGAACCTGCATTGGCGGGTCGTCGCGGTGCAACCCCCCCGTGGCGGCGACGCCAGGCCTCGCGCGTAACGCTTTACGCGATCGGGAATCATGCCGGTCGATATGAACTAAGCATATGCGGCCGGAGTAGCGGTCCGCTCGGTGCTGTACGAGGTAACTGCTCAGGCTGTGGCCTGAGGTAGAGCATCCACCACTCTCCGCGCGACTTCTGGTAGCTATGGTGGTGTGTGCCTCGGGGAGCGAGTGTGGAGCTGGAAGCGATGCTGGTCGAGCGGGA
>JBOGGP010000371.1:0-1998 GCA_050744105.1 Acidimicrobiales bacterium | reverse complement strand
CTGCATGTTGAGGGCCCTCGAGTACTGGCGCCGGGGCGAGACGGCCGTCTCCACCACCTACAAGGTGCCCAAGGACGAGCGTGTCGCCGTCGGCTTCTGGGAGGCCGGGCGGGGGTGGCTGGTCCACCACATGCACTTCGACAAGGGCAAGATCCTCAACTACCAGATCACCACGCCCTCGACCATCAACGCGTCGCCGGCCGATCCTTTCGGCGGCCCTGGCCCCTACGAGCAGGCGGTGGTGGGCACCCCGATCCTGGAGAGCGGCACCGACGACGAGATCAAGGGCATCGACATCCTGCGGGCCGTCCGCAGCTTCGACCCGTGCATGCCCTGCACCACCCACATGGACACCGGCAAGGGGACCATCGTGCGGGAGGTCAACTCCTGCGGCTGTACCTTGGAGTGATCGAGGACAAAACTGCACCGCCGGCAGCGGCGGCATTCGGGCCTCCGGCCCGCTCGATCCCGTCCAGTTCGTCGGTTCCCGTCGTCGTCGTAGGCGGGTTGGGGCTGCCGTGGCTGCGGGACATGGACTTCGGCACCCAGTTCGTCCGCCGGGTGGCCGGCGAGACGTGGCCGGAGGGGGTGGTGGTGGAGGATCTGTCCTACGCCGCCCACCGGGTGCTCCACACGTTGCAGGATCTGGCTCCCACCAAGGTGATCCTGGTGGGAGCCATCCCGCGTGAGGTGGACCCGCCCGGCACGGTGCGCCGCTATCGCCTGGAGATGGCCCCGCCAGACGACGAGGAGGTCCACGAGCGCCTGGCCGAGGCGGTGGGGGGGATCATCGACCTGGACCACACCCTGGCCGTGGTGCGCTACTGGAACGGGTTCCCTCCCGACACCGTGGTCATCGAGATCGAGCCCGGCGACCAGTCCTTCGGTCTCGGTTTCTCCGACCCGGTGGAGGCGATGGTGGAGCCGGTGCTGGAGATGGTCCGCGACGAGGTCGCCGCCCTGTACAACGGAAGCCGGAGACAAGCGGTCGCCGGCGGCGTCGCCGGCGTCGCTCGGGAAGGCCCCCCGAGGGCAGAGGACGCGGAGGAGAGGGAGGGACCATGAGCGACACCGAGGAGCTCTCGTTCAAGGAGGTCCTCGAGCGCATCGGGGACCTGGCCGAGGAGCTGACGTCGTGGCCCGACCCGGCGGTGGCGGGGCGGGTCGGTGACCTGCTCGACTGGATCGACGCGTTCCACCGCGACGGCCTGGGCACGCTGGTGGAGATGGTCCGGGCGTGGCGGGGCGAGATCTTCCTCGAGGCGGTCGCCGCCGACGAGCGGGCAGGCGGCCTGCTCGCCGCCTACGGGCTGGGCGAGGGGCGGGATCTGGCCAACGACGCCAGCGACGCGGTGACCGAGGCCATCGACGAGGTGAGGCCGATGATCGAGTCCCACGGCGGGGTCATCGAGGTCACCGACGTGACCGACGGTGTGGTCACGGTGCGCCTGAGCGGGACCTGCGACGGCTGCCCCAGCTCGTCGGTCACGCTCAAGTACGGCGTGGAGATGGCGTTGCGGGAGCACTGGCCGTCGTTCCGCCGGCTGGAGGTGGTGGAGGAGGAGGGGGCCGCCCCCGACCCGGCCAAGGCCGGCCTGACCTGCGGGATGCCGGCCCCCGACCTCCCCGGCCCGGCGAAGCCGGCGGCGGCATCGGTGCCGGTGCAGCTGACTCGCCGGCCGGCCCGCTGAGCCCCGAGCGGGGCGGGCGAGGAAGGATGAACGGGGGGCGGGGCCGATGACCATGGACGACGGCGACCTGGTGTTCCGCAGCCGGGCGCTGGCCCAGGCCCACCCCCTCACCCGGCTGGCGACCCGCTTCGTCAACAAGGCGGTGGCCCAGCAGCGGGTGGACCAGCCCATCGCCGAGATCGGCATCTGGGCCGGCGGCGCCCTGATCGACGGGTACTGCCTGCGCCGGGTGGAGGAGGAGTCCGGAGGGCCCGGGGAGCCCGGGGAGCCCGGGGAGCCCGGGGAGGAGGCGGACCTGGGTGTGGCG
>JBOGGP010000370.1:0-2028 GCA_050744105.1 Acidimicrobiales bacterium | reverse complement strand
GGCGCACGCCGGCCGGGAGCGTGTCGACCACGGGAGGGTCGCTCGCTGGCTGGCGAGCCGGCACCTGGCCGGCCGGCACCTGGCCGGCGCCCTCGTGGCGGGCGCCCGGTACGGCCGGGCCGTCGGCGGAAGGGGCGGCCAAGACCCCCCTCACCTCGCCCGCGCCAAACGAGTCCATGACAAACGATACCCCGCGGCGTAGGCGTGCTGTTGTGGGTGGGGATACGTGGACCTGACGCCAGCCGTCCCTCGAAGGCCGGACCGGCACTGCTTGGTCGGGCTGAGAGGATTTGAACCTCCGGCCTCGTGACCCCCAGTCACGCGCGCTAACCAAACTGCGCCACAGCCCGTGTTGGCGCCCAGGTTAGCTCGCCGGCGCCGGCTGCTCCGGGCGAAGGTCTGCCGCCTGGGGTCCGCTGGTCACAGATGCTTGGGCAGCCACTCGGCGAACCACCAGGCCCGGTAGACCAGGTAGCCGCCGAGGCCGGCGAGGAGGATCTTGAAATGCCACGGGGCCCGGGGCCGGGCCTTGACGATCACCCGGCCGCAGGTCGGGCAGTCGCCCCCGGCGCCCATGCTCGGTGGGTTCCAGAACTTGCTGCAGCTGTCGCACCACGGCATGGCCGGTACCGCGCTCAGGTCCGGCGCACGGCCAGGATGGCCACGTCGTCGGTGAGGGGCTCGGAGGCGAAGTCGCGCGCCGCCGAGATGAGGGACTTGCACATGACGCTGGCATCCTGGCCCGGGTCCCGCCGGATGATGCTGGCTATGCGGTCCTCGCCGAAGAGCTGGCCCCCCGAGCGGGCCTCGGTCAGCCCGTCGGTGTAGAGCAGCACCACGTCCCCGGGGGACAGTGGCATCTCCCGGGAGTAGTAGGTGGCGCCGGGGTCGAGGGTCAGCAGCGGGCCGGTGGAGCGCAGGGCCTGCATCTCCGAGTCCTGCCACAGCCAGGCCGCCGGATGCCCGGCCGAGGCGTGGCGCAGGGTCCGGGCCGAGGGGTCGAAGACGACCACGCACACCGAGACCAGATCCTCGGGGCGCCCGGTGGCCGACATCACCTTGTTGAGCTCCTCCAGGCCCTGAGCCGGGTCACGGTACTGGCGCAGGAAGTTGCGCAGGAGGTACTTGACCTGGAAGGCGGTGATGGACGGCTCGATCCCGTGGCCGGCCACGTCCCCGATGACCACCGCCAGACGGGCGGGGTCGGTGGGAAAGACGTCGTAGAAGTCCCCGGCCATCATGCCCGTGCCCGGCTCGTACACCCGGCCCAGCTCGAACCCCTCGATGGTGGGCAGATCCTCGGGGGCCAGGCGGGCCGACCAGCGGCGGGGGGCCAGGTCCTCCTGGGCGAGGACCTCCTCGGCCCGGCGCTCCAGCTGGGCCCGATGCTCGGCCAGGTAGGCCTCGTCGAACAGGCGAGGGGCGTAGCGCAGGGACACCACGACGGGCACGCTGACCGCCAGGAGGGGGACCTGGAACCAGGCCGACTTGGACAGGGACGCCACCAGCAGCCCCACGGTCAGCACGGCGTAGAGGAGGGCGTTGTGGAAGTCCTTGTCGAAGGCGGCCCGAGCCAGCTGGGTGGCGTCCTGGCCCGAGGCGGCGCCCGCTGTCTCGCGCTCGATACGGTGACTGGCACGGCCGAGCCGCGAGGCGGCTCGGCCCCAGAGCACCGTGGCGACCGCGCACAGCAGTCCTGCCGCGGCCAGCCAGGGCTGGGCGAGCATGGACACCACGGTACTCCTTCGACGGGTGCTCGTTCACAGGCGCGTTGTCCGAGCTCGTGACGGGCACCGCTCGGCGCCGGGGGTTGCCAACCGTTGGCCGGAATGGGTAGTTCTGTCTCGTTCGACCATGACTGTCACACCCTCTGGTCATGATGGGGGACGTGAGGCTTTCCCAGTGGGCAAAGCAGGACGGGGTGAGCCGCCAGAGCGCCACGCGCTGGTTCCACGCTGGCGTCCTGCCGGTGCCAGCTCGTCGGCTCGCGACCGGCACGATCCTGGTGGACGAGCCAGCCAGGAGGGC
>JBOGGP010000369.1:0-2030 GCA_050744105.1 Acidimicrobiales bacterium | reverse complement strand
AACGAAGCAACGCTCGTCTTAGTAGTACCGGGTGCCGCCGGCGGTGACGATCCCGACCGACAACATCAACCCACCACCCAAGCGCCGAGACGGCGGGCGGCCCGCGACCGCCGGGCCCGGATCGCGGCGGGGGTCACCCCCGCCGCCGCGGCCACCGCCTCCGTCGGCACCCCCATCGCGGCGAGCCACAACGCCGACCTCCCCGACGCCGGCACCCGGGCCGCCCGGACCGCGGCGCCGAGCGTCACCCCGGCCAGCGGATCGCCCCCAGCACCTGGCGGCGCGAGCATCGGGGGATGCTCGGCCCGGCGGCGGTCCCGGCGCCGGAGGGTCCTCGCCCGCCCCCACGCCGTCGACACCAGACCGCCGACGCTGTCGCCGGTGCCGAAGGCGGCGAGGGCGGCGACCGTCTCGGCGACCAGGTCGGCCTCGACGGTGGCCAGGTCGTCGACGCTCAGCCCGGCCCGACGGTAACGGCCGACGATCCCGGCCAGCCGGGCGGCCAACGCAGCCAGGACGGTGACAGTGGCCACCTCGTCGTCGCGCCGGGCGGCCAACGGCGCGAGCAGCGCCTCGGTCAGGGCGGGGTCGGACCGCACCGCTCGGGCCAGGTCGCCCGGAGAGCGGTAGACGGCCAGGGCCGGGTGCTCACCGGACCAGCCGGTCAGCGCCCGACGCGCTCGTCGGCTGTCACCATCACGGTCAGGCCAGGCCAGGAGTTGGGCGAGAATCCCGTTACCGGTGACGGTTCCAGAGCTTGGTGTCGGGGCCGCCCCTGGCCGAGGGGACCTCGAGCCCGGCTCTAGGTCGGCGAGGGGGCGGTGATCCCGCGGGCGAACCGAGGGGCTGGGCCTCGGTGGAGATGGCTTGGCCGGGTTGTTGGGGTCTTCGTTCTCCACGGTGATCTGGTAACCGAACGCCGTCCACGTCAGGCGGCGGCGGTAGATGACGCCCAGGGACTCGGCCTGGGTCACCTGCACCTGTATGCCGTCGACTTCGAGGTGCCCACCACGCTGTCCTGGCTGGTGGTTGGCACCTGGGTCGGGTTGTGGTGGGGATAGGCCCGTCATTTTCTGGCGGGCAGGCGGAGACCTCCGCCTGCCTACCTGCGCCCTCAAGCCGGCGGCGTCGAGTTGGGCGTGGGCCAGGTCCTCGTCGCAGGGCTCGATGGTCACGCCTACCTGGGCGGCCCAGGCGGCGAGGTCGGCGTCGCCGGCGGTGACGGCCAGGTTGGCCAGACGGATCGCAGCGAGGACGATCCTGCGGGCGGTGATGGCGGCCAGGTCTTCGTTGCTGACCCAGGAATGGCCGTCGGCATGGGCGAACGGTTGGCCCCGGACCAGGGCGAGGGCGTCGCGCAGGTCTTCGATGGCCTTGGGTGGTGGTGCGTTGGTGGCGGTGGCGAGGTGAGGCGTTTCGGCGTTGACAGCACCAGGCGCGCCTCGGCGGCGTCGGGCACGTCGGCGGGTCCGCCGGGCGCGGGATGGACGCCGGCGAAAAGGCCCCTGTCTTTCCCCTCCCCGGCGAGCAGGCCGGCAATGAATGTGGCGATGTCGTCGCCGCCCTGCGCCAGGAGCCGCTCGGCGCGGTCCCGGGCCAAGCGGGCCACTGACGGCGACAGCGCATACCAGTAGCGGCCGGCGTCCGCGTCGAGATGGGTGGCCCGCCCCGACAGGCGGGCCAGGGCATCGCCGATGGTGGCGATGGTCTCCCCGGTCAGCAAGCAGGCGAGACGGACCCGGGCGGCGTCGACGCCGCGGTTGGCGGAGTGGACCCGGGGGGCCGAGCCGAGGAACACCGACCGGGCCCCCGCCGGGCGGCCTGGTAGCGGCCGAGGGTGCCGGCCAGCTCGCGGTCCAGCGCCACCGGCAGAGAGTCGGGGCCGTCGATGTCCGCGTCGAGGACCGGCTTCCAGGCGTCCTCCAGGTTGCGGGTCAGCTCTGAGCTGACGGATGTGTCAGCCAGGGGGACGCTCGCCGGCATGATCAGGGGGGCTTGATCGCCGCTCTCCCACAAGGCGTGGATGACCC
>JBOGGP010000368.1:0-2041 GCA_050744105.1 Acidimicrobiales bacterium | reverse complement strand
GTACCGAGGACCACGCACCGCCGGCCGGCCGGCGCCCACCCGTGGGCGGCTCGCAGGGAGTCGAGGAGGCCGGCGCCGTCGGTGTTGTCGCCCACCACGGCGTCGCCGTCCCGGATCACCGTGTTGACCGCCCCCAGGCGGGCGGCCACCTCGCTCAGCCGGTCGACGGCGCCGGCCACCGCCTCCTTGTGGGGCATGGTCACCGACAGACCGGCCAGGCCGAGGGCCCTGACGGCGGCCACGGCGTCGGCCCCCCGGCCGGCGGCCACCGGGAAGGCCACGTACACCCAGTCGAGACCGGCGGCGGCGAAGGCGGTGTTGTGCAGGAGCGGCGACAGCGACTGCCCCACCGGGTCACCGATCACCCCAGCCACCCTGGTGGTGCCGGTAAGCGGGGCCGGCGCGCTCAGGAGCAGTAGCCCTTCTGGTGGCACAGGGCCTCGATCCTGGCGAACGCGGCGGCGCTGGACGCGAAGGTGGTCTCGCCGCCGGGGCCGGTGACGGCGTAGTAGAGGTAGCTGGTGGCCGGCGGGCTGATGGCGGCGTCGAGCGAGGCCAGGCCCGGGCTGGCGATGGGGGTGGGAGGCAGGCCGGGGTGGAGCCGGGTGTTGTAGGGGCTCGGGGTGTCGGGGCTGACCGAGGCCGGGCTGACGGCCACGCCGCCGGTGCCGAGCCCGTACAGCAGTGTCGAGTCGATGCCGAGAGGCATGCCCGCCTTGAGGCGGTTGTAGATGACGCTGGCGACGGGACCGCGGTCCTGGGGCCGCTTGGCCTCCCGCTCGACCATGGAGGCCACTATGACCACCTGGTAGGGGGTCAGGTCGAGCCGGGCAGCGCCGGCGGTCAGCCCGGCCCCGCTGGCGTAGGAGTCGAAGGCCGCCACCATCTGCTGGACCAGCGACGCCGCCGACTGGCCGGCGGTCACCTCGTAGGTGGCCGGGAAGACCAGCCCCTCGAGCGACGCCGTCCCCGCCGGCTGGTAGGGAGAGCGGACCTGCCCGCCAGCGGCGGCGAGGAACTGGGCCGGGCTGAGGTGGGCGTCGGGGAGCTGGCCCACGGCGGTGGCGATCTGGCCCACGGTGAAGCCCTCGGGCACGACCAGCTTGTCCCGGACCACGGCCGGGGCCTTGGACAGGGCATCCAGGGCGGCGCCGTAGCTCTCGCCCCTGGCCAGGTGGTAGGTGCCCGGGTACAGGATGCCCCCGCCCTTGAATTTGACGTAGTAGGGGAAAAGGGAGGCCGATCCGATGACCCCGTCGCCGGCCAGGATCGCCGCTATGCGACCGGTCGAGGCGCCCGGTGGCACGACCACGCTCACCACCGGGCCACGCCCGCCATGGCCGGCTATCTGCTTGTCAGCCCATATGGCGACGCCGGCCACGGCCGCCACCACCACCACGGCCACCACCCCCAGCGAGATCAGCACCCGGTGGCGCCTGCGGGGCCGCCGGGGCCCGGCCGCCGGAGCCGTCGGGGCCGGGCCCCGGCCGTAGCCAGGGGGCCCGGAGGGGTGCTCGGTCACATCTGTGTCGCTGCCCGGGTCGTGGGCGGCGCCGTAGTGGTCGGCGCGGTACCGCTCGGCCATGCTCAGTCTTCTCCCATTCTCTGGTCGATCCAGGATTGCAGCATCACCGCGGCGGCCACCTGGTCGACCACCCCCCTGTGCTGCCTGACCCGCCGGCCGCCGGCGTGCAGGGCCCGGGTGGCCGAGACCGTGGTCAGGCGCTCGTCGTGGGTCGCCACCGGCACGTCCAGCAACGTGGCCAGGGCGCGGGCCTCGCCGGCGGCCGCCCGGGCCGCCGGGCCCAGCTGGCCCGACAGCGAGATCGGCAGCCCGACCACCACGCCGGCGGCTCCGTACTCCTCCACCATGGCGGCCACCCGGGCCCGGTCGCCGGCGCCGTCCCGGCCCCGCACGATGGTCGCCGCCGCCGTGGCCAGGCGCTGGGCGCTGTCGCATACCGCCACCCCTATGCGCCGTTCGCCCAGGTCGAGGCCGACGAGCCGGCCGGCTGCGGGCAGGCAGCGGGGCCCGCTCACC
>JBOGGP010000367.1:0-2074 GCA_050744105.1 Acidimicrobiales bacterium | reverse complement strand
TGCAGGCTGGCCCAGGTCAGATCTCGTTCGCGCGACGCAACTGCTGGTTGTCACGCTTGAGCTCCTTGATCTCGGCACGCTCCTCGCTCGTCATCATCGCAGGCCTAAAGCGGCTCTTCGGATTTGAGCGGGGTGAGCGCGGTGGGGAGGCAGGCGTCCAGCGGGGTGTGCGGCTATGGGGGGCTCGAGTAGCGCTGCCAGGCGCTGGCCCGGGTGACACCGAGGAGGTCGCCGATCTGCGCCCAGGAGTACTGCTGGTCTCGGACGGCGGCGACGGCTGCGGGTAGGCGGCGTTCGGTCTCCGCGATGAGGCTGGTGAGGAGGTGCAAGGTGACGCCGGGATCGTCATGGCTGGGCAGACCCCGGAGGGCGCCGAGGTGCTCGATGGCGGCCTGGACGCAGGCGTGAGTGTCGTCGTCGGCGGCTGGGGTGCGGTAGTGGTCGCGGCGAGGCTCTCTCATAACTGTATGGGTGACTATACAGTTATGGACGGGTGATTCGGGTTCAGTGGGGTGTGATGGTGGCGAGGAGCGCCCAGTTGGGGCGGCCGGCGTAGAGGAGGGACCGGATCCTGTAGTTGGCGAGGCTGGTGAAGCCGAACGCGGCTCGCTTGACCCGTTTGATGAGATTGTTGACGGCCTCGGTGGGCCCGTTGCTCACGTGTGCCTGGTGCCAGGCGGCGATCTGATCCTTCCAGCGCAGAAGGGTCCGGCCGAGCGAGCGGACCTCGATCGGGCAGGAGCTGTCTTGGAGGTCGTGTCCCAGACGCGCCACGAAGGCAGCGGCGAGGCCAGGATCGTGATGCTCGTAGATCGAGCGCACGACCTCCTTGGCATGCCAGGCGGCGCGAACCTCGCCATGAGGGTCGCCGGCGTCCAACAAGCCGAGCAGCTTGCTGCGGCCACGGTCGTCGAGGCGTTCGTCGGCCTTGGTCAACAGCCGCCGGCATCGGTAGAGGGGATCGTCCTTGCGGCCACGGTGGCCGACCGTCTCGTTCTGAACGCGCCGGCGGCACTCGTCCAGCTTGACGTTGGCCAGCTTGATCAGATGAAACGGATCCGCGACCTGCACCGCGTCGGGCAGCATCAAGTCGAACGTCGCCCGATACGGGCCCGACAGGTCCAAGGTGGCCCAGCGGACCTGGTCGCGCCAGGCCTGCCCCCGGGCCTCGAGCCACGCCGCCGGTGCCTTGCCGGAGCGACCGGCCACCACGTCGAGGAGCTGGCCCGCGGTGACATCGACGATCGAGGTCGAGAAGTGCTGGCGGTGGAGCTCTCCGATCCGGACGAAGAGCACCTCGTCGAGGCCGACGGCGGCCACTGTC
This sequence comes from Acidimicrobiales bacterium, assembly GCA_050744105.1. GTDB lineage: Bacteria > Actinomycetota > Acidimicrobiia > Acidimicrobiales > Palsa-688 > JBOGGP01. The sequence continues at coordinate 750 of JBOGGP010000367.1, read as the reverse complement.
CCGATCCGCTCGGGATCGTCGATCAAGGCGGTGCCGTAGGCGATCACGGTGTCGTTGACGGTGTGCCAGTCACAGCCCAGCTCGACCGCCACCTCGTTGACCGAGCGGGCATAGCGTCCGACCTGCTCGGTCACCCAACGACCGGCACGATCCGTCATGGCCAGCCGCGGCGCGCCGATCCGAGGATCCTCGCCGGTCCACGACCCCACCGGGCAGGACACGTCTACGCACACCCAGCGATGCTTGCGCCACACCAGCCGGGCCGGGCGCCCGAAGACGGGCAGATCGACCAACACGACCGTCGCCCGATCCTTCACCCGACCCTCGCCGCCACAGCCAGAACACGCCGGCCGAGGGCCACGGCACTCGACATGCACCCGCAGATGGTCGCCCGGCTCATCCTCCACACCCAGGACGGTTACCGCCGGCAGTCCAACCAGCAGCTCGCACATGCGCGTAGCATCCGTCTCCACGGGGGGCTCTCCGATCTGTTGGCGTAGAACACCGTCAGACTGGCAGAGCCCCCCCTTCGCGCCGCGGACCCTGTGTTGCCCCTACACCCCGCTCAAATCCGAAGCGCCCTTTTAGTTGGCCACCAGCGGGGACCAGAACTTGGCCATTGACACCGGGTGGCGATCATGGAGCAGGTCGAGGTGCGCCTCGATCCCTCATCAGAAGGGCTCGCGAGAGGACAACCCAGCGGCCGCGGTCAGCTATCCGGTTGGCTCACTCTCCCCCGTGAAGAGGCAT
>JBOGGP010000366.1:0-2074 GCA_050744105.1 Acidimicrobiales bacterium | reverse complement strand
AATTTGCTGCCGCTAATGGTGGGCATGTTCTGGGGAGCGCCGCTGCTCGCCCGCGAGCACGAGCTGGGCACCGACGTCCTGGCATGGAGCCAGACGGTCAGCCGACGCCGCTGGCTCACCGTCAAGCTCTCCGCCCTCGCTGCGGCCGCCGCAGTGGCCGCTACCGGGTTCAGCCTGCTGTTCGGCTGGTGGTTCGGGCCCTTCGCCGACCTGGCCATCCACGGTGGCCAGTCCCGCATACAACCGAACATCTTTGACGTCCAGGGCATCGTGCCGATCGCCTACACCCTCTTCGCCTTCGCCCTCGGCACCGCCGCCGGTGCGGTCATCCGCCGAACGGTTCCGGCCATGGCGGTAACCGTCGGTGGCTTCCTCGCCGCCCGCCTCGGCATCCAGGCGTTCCGCGGGCACATGCTCAGGCCGCTACGATCGGTCCACTCACTCGTCGGCCCCACGGGCGACGTGAGTCTCGGTTCGCCGCTCGTCGGTGCGCAAAACTGGGTGCTCCAAAGCGACATCGTCGATCACGGCGGCCACGTCGTGTCCGACCAGACCGTCCTGCAAACCTGCCAGGCCGTCGTAAACCCCGGCGGCGTGGTGGACTGCATTGCTAGTCACGGCTACCGGCAGGTCGACATCTACCAGCCCCTCAGCCGCTACTGGCCGCTCCAGGGCATCGAGTCTGCGGTCTTCGTCATGCTCGCCATGGCCTTGCTGGCGGCAACCATCTACTCGGTCGTCGGGAAGCACCATCACCGGCACCGCCACTCCGTGGTGTCGTCGGCCCCGACCGCTCATAAGCACAACCTGGCTCTCACGGCCTCGGCCAGCCGCCGGGCTCAGGTGAGGGCCAGCACCGCCGTGTAGACAGCGAGGCCGGCGAGGACGGCGGCGGTGGCCAGCCGCAGGGTCCTCACCCGGAGCAGGCGGATCAGCCCTCGCCCCGTGGCCACCGCCAGGCCGGCGACCAATAGCAGGGCGGCCAGCGCCCCGGCGCCCACGCTCAGGGGGTCGTTGTAGCGCGCCGCCAGGTTGGCCGTCAGGATCTGGGTCAGGTCGCCCCACTCGGCGAGGAAGATCACCCCGGCGGCGCTGGTCATGGAGCGCAGGTTCGAGGAGCTCGACGAGGCGCCCGTGGAGGCCGCCGCCTCCGGGCCCTGCTCCTCTTCCTTGTCGCGGATCAAGAAGGAGTAGACGGCCCCGGCGCCGAACAGTCCGGCTACGACGGCGTCGACCACCCGGGTGGGAAGGAGCCGGTAGAGGGCAACGCCCGCCGAGACGGCGATGACGACGTGGACGGTGAAGGCGATCGCCGCCCCGAGCCAGACGACGACCGGACGGCCCCGGGCGGCCAGCGCCAGCGAGGCAAACATTGTCTTGTCCGGCAGCTCCCCCAGGAAGATCACCGGGAAGACGCTGGCGGCCACGGCCAGGTTCACCAGTCCGGCGGTGGGGCCCCGACCAGGGCATACCTGGGGCCAGTTGCACCGGCTGTGGAGGACAGGTCACCGAGGCCCAGTTGCCTCCCGAAGGCGACCCAGTCGGAAGCGACGGCCAGCTGGGCGGCGGATAGGGCCATCCTGCCGGAGCAGACAGCCCGGCGCCCGGCCGACTCGACCTGGTCCTTGCCGTTGGGGCTGGCGCCGGGCTCCGGCCACAGGTTGCGGGGATCGCTCGGCGCCCCGCCCAGTTCCAGGGGGACAAGATGGTCCTCCTCGTAGGCCGAGACGGGTCCGGGCTCGCCGTAGGAAGCCATCTGGGCGACCTTGAGGTACTCGGTGTAGGACTCCGGCGGCCGCACGGTGGCGGTCCAGCCCGAGCTGCAGATGGTGGTGGCCAGGTCGGCCGGCGTCACGGCCGGGTTGATGGCGCCGGGCGTGCAGCTCGGGTCCGGGAGGGGGCCCCGGGCGTGGCACACCCCGTCCCCGGCCACGGCGGGGTGGCCAGAGGTGGGCAACCCAATCGGCAGCGAACCCGCCGGCGGGCTGGTGGCGGCCGGGCTGGTGGCGGCCGGGCTGGTGGCGGCCGGGCTGGTGGCGGCCGGGCTGGTGGCGGCCGGGCTGGTGGCCGGCAC
>JBOGGP010000365.1:0-2112 GCA_050744105.1 Acidimicrobiales bacterium | reverse complement strand
CCCCCGGTCCGCCTCGGCCCGGGCGATGGGCCGGGTCCCGGGCACGTCGTAGACGGCCAGGGGCGCCGGCCACGGCAGTCCCGGCGGTGCCGCCAGGTCGGCCTCGTCGAGCACGGGCGTGGCTGGGACGTTGGGGCGGGGGGTGCCGAACGTGACGGGGCCGGTGAGCCCGGGCGGCGTCGGCTGCAGTGACCGGGCCAGGAGGCGGGGATGGGGCGTGCCGTAGTGCTCGAAGGCCTGGTCGTACTCGACCAGGACGTTGCCGGCGCTCATGAGGCGGGCCATCGGCGCCAGGGAGGCCCAATTCTCGATGCTTGTCTGGATCCCGATGTCGGTGGCGTAGAGAAGGTCGGCGGTGGCCATCGAGCCCATGACCTGCTGCTCGCGGGTGACGAACGGCCGGGTCAGCACGGCCGGCTGCGGGGTGTCGACGGTGTCGCCCCACCGCTGGGCGGCGAAGTCGTCGCCCGGGATGGCCAGGACCCTCGTCCCCGGGTCGACCGAGTCCAGGTAGTGCAGCGCCGCCAGCTCGTAGGAGGGCAGGGCCGCCGGCTGGACGAAGCTGCCCGCCACCTCGGCGTCGCCGTTGAAGACGGCCGGGTTGTTGGCGACGACCATGGCCGCCGCCGCCAGGCCGACCAGGAGACCGGTCTTGGGCAGCCGGCGCCACAGGGCCGAGACCCCGGTGCCGAGCAGCATGGCCAGGCCCAGGACCACCAGCGGCGTGGCCCGGTCGGTGGAGCGCATGGCCAGGCCGGCCGTGGTGTCCTGCATGAACGCCTTGAGGGCGCCGCCCACCGGGGTCGGGTGCTGGTAGGGGAAGGCGCCGACCGACAGGACCACGCCGACCACCACCAGGAGGACGAAGTAGGCCCGCTGGCGCCACCGGACCAGCACCGCCGAGAGGAAGGCGGCCGCCGGCACCAGGAAGGAGAGGGCGAGCAGCCACAGGCTCTGGGTGTAGAGGACCGCCGACCTGGTCCACGGCCCCAGCCGGTCGCCCCCGTAGAAGTACCAGTAGCCGAGCCCCCGCAGCACCTCGGCGGCGCTGGAGGTCTGGCTGGTGTTGGGGACGGTCTCGGTGTAGCGCAGGACGTCCACCCCGTAGGACGCCTCCACCGCCAGCCCGGCGATCCACCAGGCACTGGCCAGGAGGGAGAGCAGCCCGATGCGCACGGCGACGGCGCCAGCCCGGCGCCAGGTCGCCTCCCGCTCGACGCCGGCCGCGTAGACCAGCCACAGCGCCGGGGCCAGGCCGACGTAGAGGACCGAGCTGGCGTTGATCCCGCTGACCAGGGCCACCACCAGCGCGAACAGGGCCGGGTACCTCCATCCCCCCCGCCGCAGGGCCAGCACGGTGAACGCCACCATCCAACCCAGCCCGGCCCACGGCAGGAGGATGACCGAGATGCGGCCGGCGTACTGGAGGAAGTAGGGCGAGAGGGCGAAGGCCAGGGCCGCCACCAACCGTCCCGGCCCCCGCACGGCCAGCACCCGGCAGAGGAGGAGCACGCCGGCGCCGGCGGCGAACAGGATGCCGCCCAGCCACAGCCGCTGGGCCACCCAGGTGGGCACGTGCAGGGCGGCGGTGGCGGCGTAGTACGGGCCCATGGGCAGCAGGTAGCCGAGGTACTCGTGGGTGACCGTCCCCAGCGCCACCGTCGGGTTCCACACGGTGGCCACCTGGGAAAGGAAACGTGACGGGTCGAGGTACAGGTAGGTCTTGGTGTCGGGCGTCACCACTCCCGGCCGGGCGGCGAGCAGGGGCACGAACGCCAGCAGCGCCACCGCCAGGTGCTCGCCCAGCGACGCCAGACCGGATCGGCGGGCCGTGGCGGCGGGTGGGGGCGTGGTCGTCGTCATGGTCTACGGCTCGTACGAGGCCTACCGCTGGTCCGGAGGAGACCGCCGCCCGCCTCGGTAGTGTAAGCAGCCACCGACCGCCCTGCGGGTGCTGGCCGGGCGGAGAGGGAGGGGAGGGAGGGAAGGTCGCCGGTGGGACGTGCCGCATCCAGGCTGACCGGCGAGCGGCCCCACCAGGGCGTGACCCCCGACTCCCTGCTCGCCCTCCACGACGCCGGCTACCGGGCCGTGTCCGAGCGCCTGGGGCCC
>JBOGGP010000364.1:0-2114 GCA_050744105.1 Acidimicrobiales bacterium | reverse complement strand
CACCGGTGCGCCACACTCCCCCGGCGAGGCGGTCGCCGGCCGGGGTCACCACCGTCAGCTCGGGCCGCCGGCTGGCCAGCTCCGCCGCCTCGCTCCAGTCACCGTCCACCACGACCGCAGGGCCGAGCAGGGTGTCGAGCAGTCCGGCCACCGCAGGCAGCGACGTCCGCACCAAAGGGCGCAGGGGCCGGGCGCCGGCGGGCAATCCTGGACCGAGGGTCGAGGGCCCGGCGCCCGTGGCCGGTGGCGGGAGAGGCACGACCGCACCGCCGGCACCCAGGCGATCCAGCTCGCCCAGGGCCCGCCTGGCGCCGTCGACACCGTCGACTACGACGGCGGCCACCGCCTCCCGGGCGGCCGCCTCGAAGGCCGCCTCCAGGCCGGGGTGGACATCGACGAGCTCGGGCAACGTGCCCACGTATCCCTCGGTCGAAGCCAGTCTCTGCGCCCCCGCCCGGGCTCGGGCCTCGTCGAGGGCCTGGGCCAGGCCCTCGGCCCGGGCCGAGCAGGTGTCGTGCTCGACGGCGGCGGCCCGCCGGGAAGACTCCGCGCTGCGCATTTCGGCTTCCCGGCCGGCCAGGACCGAGCGTGCGGCACCCTCGGCCAGGTGCAGCGGCCCGGCCGCCTCCTCGCACTCCGACCTGACCTGGCTCAGCCGGCCGATTCGCTCGTCGATGCCGGCGCCACGCCCCGCCAACACCGTCGAGCGAAGGCCCAGCCGCTGCCACTCCGCCTCGGCGCGGCCAACAACCGGGCCCGAAGCGGCATGCTCGGCGCGGACCCGTTCCAGGTCGCCCGGATCCGGCGCCAGCGCCCCTGCGAGCCCCCCTGACGCTCCACCCGGTGCCTGCACGCCGGCGGGGCAGGCGTCCTCGGCCAGGCCCTCCTCGGCGGTCGTCACCTCGCGTGCGTCCGCGGCCAGCTGGGCCGCCTCCGCCTCGGTGGCGTCGAGCTGGAGGGCGAGCTCGGCGGCCTCAGCCTCGAGACTGGCCACCACGCTGCTGTCGACACTGGCCGCCTGGGCCCGCTCCACCGATCGGCGGCGCTCGGCCACCAGGGCGGCCAGGCCCCGGCCCCGGGCCCGGAGACCCTCCGCCCGAGACAGCGCCTCGGCCAGGTCCAGCTGGTCGTTGCGCTGGGCCAGGGTCGAGATCTCGGCCTCGGCCCCGGCGATGGCGGCGTCGGCGCGGCGCAGGCGGTGGCAGATCTGGTCGTCGGCGGCGACCATCTCGGCCCGCCTGGCCCGGGCGACGTCCAGCCGGGCCTCGATGCCGGCCAGATCCCGCCCGGCCAGGAAGCGCCGCAGGGCCGTCAGCTCGGCCGCCAGATCACCGTGGCGGCGGGCCGCCTCGGCCTGGCGCTGGAGGGGGCGCAGCTGGCGGCGTACCTCCCGCTGGAGATCCCCGAGCCGGGTCACGCTCGCCTCGGTCGACTCCAGACGGCGCTCGGCGCGCTCCCTCCGGCGCCGGAACTTGAGGATCCCGGCCGCCTCCTCGACGATCAGGCGGCGATCCTCGGGGCGGGCGTTCAAGACCGAGTCGAGGTTGCCCTGGGAGACGATCACGTGCTGCTGGCGGCCCACCCCGGTGTCGGACAGCAGGTCAGTGACGTCGAGCAGGCGGCACGGGACCCGGTTGATGGCGTACTCCGAGTCACCCGAGCGAAACAGGGTCCGGGTAATCGTCACCTCGGAGAAGTCGATGGGTAGCTGGCCGGCCGTGTTGTCGATGGTGAGAGACACCTCCGCCCGCCCCAGCGCCGGCCGCCCCGGGGTACCGGCGAAGATGACGTCGTCCATCCTGGCCGACCGCAGCGCCCTCGGTCCCTGGGCGCCGAGCACCCAGGCTACGGCGTCGACGATGTTGGACTTGCCGCTGCCGTTGGGGCCCACCACCACCGTCACCCCGGGCTCGAAGTCGAGGGTCGTGGAGTCGGCGAAGGACTTGAACCCCTTGAGGGTCAGCGACTTCAAGAACACGCCCCGGCGACGCTAGCCGGGCCCGGCGGTGCAGCCACGGACCTCGACGGGCCACGGCCACGGACCTCGACGGGCCACGGGCCACGGACCTCGACGGGCCACGGGCCACGGACCTCGACGCGCTACGGGCCACGAC
>JBOGGP010000363.1:0-2122 GCA_050744105.1 Acidimicrobiales bacterium | reverse complement strand
CTGGCCACCAGTGGGGGACCGAAACCGGCCACCACTGGGGACTTCGACTTGGCCACCAGTGGGTACTTTTTACATGGCCACGGACACAGCACGGTCATGCTGGCGACCTTCTACATCGTCATCACTTCCTTTCAGGACACACGCGGAGCCACACCCAAATCCCTTGGCGCCACGGCCGCCGCCACCTGCCCGTGGGCCATGCCGAGGCAGAGGTGAAGCGCCCGGACGATGCTCGACTTGCCGCTGTCGTTCGGCCCGACGAGCACCAGGTGGTTCCGGACGCTCAGGGTCCCGTCGGGCAACCGTCGGTAGTTGGCCCAGCTCAGCTCCTTGACCTTCACGCCGTCCCGCTCCCCGCTGGCACAGGCCCGAACCTACCGGAAGTCCCTTCGCCCGCCCCGGGAAGACCTGTGTCCCCGAAGCGCCCCGTCCCCTCAGGCGACCCCTTTGCAGAACGGTGCGCCGGTACCGCCTCCCGCAGTGGATGTCGGTTGTCAACTGCAAACAGCTGGCGCTTCCCGCTCGGTTCTATCCTGGAGGGACCTGGCCGTCGCGAACACCACGAACGCTTGCCGGAGCAAGCATGCTCACCGGGACACCGGTCCCACGCTCCGCCCAGAGCGTCCTGATCTGGCGCCCCGTCATCCGCCCTCGGGGAAATGCCGGATCAGCGCCGAACGACGGCTCGATCGCTTAGCGAGGCTCACCATCACCGAGCAGAACACGCCGCCCAGATCAGCGGGCGGTTCACAGCTCTAGCGGAGCCTCCGCAGGCATGCAGAACGGCACCTCGGGCGCTCGGTCTCAGGCCCAGGGGTTGAAGACGTCGAGGTCGGTGAACCTCTCGAAGTCCCTGGTGTTGCGGGTGACGACGGTCATGCGGTGCACAAGAGCCGTCGCGCCGATCAGGGCATCACGAAACGGTGCCGGGTCGGGCACGTGGAGCTGGGCGGCTCGGCGGGCGAACCCCCTCGTCGACAGGAAGGACCCGGTCAGCGAAGGCCGTGGCGACGCTCGTGTCGAGCCACAGGCGTAGCAGGGAGCCCTTTTGCGGATCGGAGCGTTCGGCGAGGAGCACCCCGTCCTCCAGTTCGTGGAGGGTGACCGCGGAGATGAACAGCTGCGCGGCGGGCGTCGCCATCGCCCAGGCGGCTACCCCGGCATCGGTTTTGCCGGCGCGGACCTTCCGCAGTTCCGACACCACATTGGTGTCGAGGAGGTACATCAGCCGAAGGCGGCCGGCTCGGGCATGTCGCGACTGGGCTCGATCACCAACGTGACGTCTTCCACGCCTCCCGGCTCGGCGAGCCGGTCCACCAGGTCGACGCCCAGAAGCTTTTCGTAGGCCTGGAAGGTGAGCAGCACATGGGCAGGCCTACCGCGGTCGGTGATGAAGACCGGCCCATCCGCGGCTGCCTTCTTCGCTCGACTGGTGTCCTGGTTGAACTCCCTGCTCGACATCTGGGACGCCACCACCACCTCCAATGTAGCTACGTACCTACTTGCAGGGTACACGGTACGGCCGGGGCCGCCATCGACAACAGAATGACCGGCCAGAACAACGACCGTGGCAGCTCAGAGTGAGCGCATACCGGCACTTCTCGCGTCCAACGGACTGTCCCAGAACGAAGAGCCACGCGGATCCCTGGGCTCAACACCGTCCCGGAGCCTCGGATAGAGGATGCGCTCGACCGAATCCACGACCATGCCGTCCGGTTTCAGAGTAGGAAAGATGGCCAGCAGGCCCGGCCGCGCCTCCTCGCGCCCCTCATCCCGGTCGATCAGGCCCCTCCCGGACACGCCGGTACACGGCCGCCAGCGGTCCGGTGTCGGCCTGTTCGCCGAGGATGGACCGGGTGTCTCGCCAGGCTCGCTCCAGCCGCGCGTGCCCGCCCATGGCGAACGCCGCCTCCAGACGGTCGGCGAGGAGCGTCTCGTCGGTGGGCACGGCCAGCAGACCCCGCCCGGCGGCCCAGTCCGCCTGGCCGGGGCTCCCGACGGTCAGGCACGCCTGGGCCATGCGGTGAGCGACATCGGTGGCCGCTGTCTCCATGGCCGCCACGAGCAACTCCTCCCACGCCCACCCGAACGTGCCCGCGGCCACCCCGGCGAACGGCTCCCC
>JBOGGP010000362.1:0-2144 GCA_050744105.1 Acidimicrobiales bacterium | reverse complement strand
ACGACGATTGCTGACGACCGGCGCCGGCTCCGGCCGTGGGCCCCTCTCACCGCCGGCCGTGCCCTTGGTCCCGGGCCCAGCCAGCGCCCGGGCCCCTTTCACCGACCGGTCCGCCGTCAACCGGGGCCGCGTCGGGGCCGATACCGCCTCGCCGTGGGTGAAGCTCAAGCGACATGGTGCTGGTTGCCCCTGCGATCCGGGCCGGAACGACCCCTCAGGGAGCCGACGGTAGCCAGTGGCGAACCCACTGTCAACGGAGATCGGGGGGATCGCCTAACCGGCCCGGGTCCAGTCGGCGAGGAGGGCAGGAGCCAGGGCCAGGGAGCTGCCGGCGGCGCCGTACCACGCCACCCGGGGGTCCCGGCGCCACCACACCCGCTGGCGGCGGGCGAAGGCCCGGGTGCGGGCCAGGACCTGGTCGAGGGCGGCGCCTAGGGGCAGCCCAGACTCGAGGTGGGCCAGCACCTCCCGGTAGCCGAGGGCCTGGCGGGCGGTGCGAGACAGGCCCCCGGGGCCCCTCGCCAGGGCGGCCACCTCGGCGACCAGGCCGTCCGCCACCATGGTCGCCAGCCGGGAGGCGATGCGCTCGGCCAGCGCGGCGCGCGGCAGCCACAACCCGGCCAGGCGCCACGAGGTGGGCGGGTGGGCGCCCAGGCCGGGGCCGAACGACGAGAACGGCCGGCCGCTCCCGATGGTCACCTCGAGGGCCCGCACCACCCGGCGCCGGTTGGCCGGCTCCATCCGGGCCGCCGCTTCGGCGTCGAGGCCGGCCAGCCGGCGGTGGAGGGCGGCGGTGTCGGCCTCGGCCTCCAGGCCGGCGCGCACCTCGGGCCAGCGCCCGGGCGGAGCCAGGCCGTCCACCAGGGCCTGCACGTACAGGCCGGTGCCGCCCACCACCAGGGCCCGCCGCCCCCGGCCCTCGATGGCGGCCAGGGCGGTGCTGGCGGCGGCCAGGTGACGGGCCAGATCCCATTCCTCCCACGGTTCGGCCAGGTCGAGGAGGTGGTGGGGCACGGCGGCCCGGTGGGCGGCGGTGGGCTTGGCCGTGCCGATGTCCATGCCCCGGTAGACCTGCATGGAGTCCATGCTCACCACCTCGACCGGTGCTCCGGCGGCGGCCAGCCGCTCGGCCAGGTGCAGGGCCAGGGCCGACTTTCCCGACGCGGTGGGCCCGACCAGGGCCAGGTGGGCGCCGGCCGCCGGCGGGCTCGGTCCGGCCTGCCCGTTCAGTTGCCGGCGCCGGCGCCGTCGGTCATCCAGCCAGCATACGGAGCCGACCGCCCCTGAGCGCCCCTCTCCGGCACAGGTCGTGACCGACGGGTCAGCACTCGCCGCCCTCCTCGCCGACTCGGGGCCGGCGGGGACGTGGGTGGCGGGCGCCATCGCCGGAGCCGGGCTGGCGGCGCCGCAGCTGGCCTTGTTCGAAGCGGCCAACGTGCTCCGGCGCCAGGAGATGTCGGGTGCCATCGACCACACGCAGGCAACACTGTGTCATGCAGACCTCCTGGTCCTGCCGGTCCAACTCTGGCCCTACCCGCCCGTGGCGGAGCGGGCCTGGCAGCTTCGCCACACCTTGACGGCCTACGACGCCTCCTACATTGCCCTGGCCGAGTTGCTCGGGGCCACGATGATCACCCTGGATCGCAGGCTGGCCAAGGCGCCGGGCCCCCGGTGCCCGGTGCGCGCCTTCGGCCAGGCTAAACCCTGACCTCCGGCCGATGGCTGCGGCACAGGGACGCTGCCCTCTCTGTAGGCGTGGGGGTCAGTCTCCGAGCAGATGGGCTTGTCGTCGTCGGCGCCGGCGTCCTCGGGCACCGCCGAGGGGCCTAGGTTCGGCGATAACAGGCGAGGACCCTGCCCGTGCCCAGTGCCGGCCGATACCGGTGGCTCATTCAGCTACCTTCAAAGTGATTTCGGTTGTCGCTGTCACCGGCGCACCAGCCGCGGGAACCTGTGCCATAACCGTTCCCGGCGGAACCGAGCCACCGGCAACGACCGAGTCCTCCTTCACGAACGACGCTGGCGCTCCCGCGGCCTGGCCGACACGGCTCAACGTCGCCTCAGCGGTGTGGTTCGGCTCTCCAACCAGATTTGGCATCCGGACATCAGGTGTCCCGTTGCCGTTGTTAGCTGTTGCCGTTGAC
>JBOGGP010000361.1:0-2168 GCA_050744105.1 Acidimicrobiales bacterium | reverse complement strand
GCCGTGGAGGGTGCCCTCGACTACCTGGAGACGACCGCGACCTTCGCCCGCCGCCACGGCGGGACGATCGAGGGTGAAGGCCTGGTCGCCGCCCGCTGGGCCCACCGGTCGAACGCGTCGGGCGATCCCCACCTGCACGCCCACCTGCTGGTGGCCAACCTGGTCTCCGCCGGGGGCCGCTGGAGCGCGCTGTACTCGCAGCCCCTCTGGTGGCATGCCCGGGCCGCCGACGCCGTATACCAGCTGGTCCTGCGAGCGGGCATGGAAGCGGCCGGGTTGAGGTGCCGGTGGCGGCTGGGCGCGCTCGGGGCGGCCGACCTGGAGGCCGTCCCCCGGGCCGCCGTCGAGGCGGTCAGCACCCGCCAGGCCCAGATCCGAGCCGACGCCGGCGAGCGCCGGAGCCCGGCCGCCATGGAGGTGGCCCGCCAGCGCACCCGGCCCCGGCCCCGGCCCCCGGGCGGGGGCTGGAGGAAGCGAGTGACCGAGGCCGGCTTCGGGCCACTCGCCGCCGCCGCCGCGCTGGGGATGGACGTGCCCGTGCCGGTGGCCGGTGGGATGGACGGCGGGCGGGACGCAGGTGTGGCCGGCGGGGCCCTCCTGGCGGCGGTGGAGGCGGAGCTGGCAGCCCAGGGCTCCCGGTTCCGGCCCCAGGACATCCTGCCCGCCCTGGCCGCCCACGCTCCGGCCGGGATGGACCTGCCCGAAGCCCGGCGGATCGCCGGGGTGGTGGAGTCACGCGCCCTCCCCGGCGGGGGCAGCACGCTGGTCCTGCCCGCCTCGCAGGCGGCGGACCGGGCGGTGGCTGGCGCCGCCCGGTCCCGCCAGGGCTGCGGCGCCGGGTTCGCCGGGGGCTCCTGGGCCGGGGCCGACGGAGGCGTCCCGGGCCAGATCGATGCCCTCGTGGCCCACCTGGTGGGATCGGGCGACGGCGTCGAGGTGATCGGGCCCGGTGCGGCGCCGGCCGGCCGGGCCCCGCTGGTAGGCCAGGCCGCCGTTGTCGACGGCGCCCGCCAGGCGTGGCAGGCCGCCGGCCATGTCGTCGCCGTGGTGACCGGGTCCTCCCGGGCAGCCGCCCGATGGGAGGCGCTGACCGGCCTGGTGCCGGCCCGGCGGGCGCCGGCCACTCCCACCGTCGTGGTCGTCGACCGGGCCGACCGGCTCTCCACCCCCGAGCTGGGTACCCTGCTCGCCGAGGCGGCGGTGGATGGCGCCAAGGTGGTGCTCGTCTGGGGGGGATCGTCCCCGGCCCGATCCAGCCCACGCAGCGAGGCTCTCGGCCAGCTGGCCACGGCCCTCGGCCGGCTCGACCCACCCTGGCCGGCCGGCCCGAGCGGCGCCGTCCATCCCCCGGTGCAGCTCGCCGGGCCCACCGGCACGCTGTCGGCGGCCCTCAGCGGGCGCGACTCGGTAGCCCATCTCCTCGACGCCTGGGAGACGCGCAGCCGCCGGGGACCTCCTCCCCTGCTGGTGGCCGCAGGGGCAGCCGAGGTGGAGCTGCTCAACCTGGCGTCCAGGCATCGCCTGGTCCGTCTCGGCACCTTGAGCGGGCCCGAAGTCACCGTCGGCGGCCTCGTCGTCGCCGCTGGCGACCGTATCCTGGCCCTGCGCGGGGCTGGGGTGCCGGCCGGCACTCTCGGTCAGGTCAGGGAGGTGGCGCCCGACGGCAGCGGGGCCCAGGTCGAGTGGCCGGCGGGTCGCGGGCGTCGTGCGGGCGGGGACGGGCCAGACCTCGTGGCCGTCCCCGCCTCGACGGCTCCGGGCACCCTCGGGTACGGCTACGCCACCACCCCGGCCCTGCTCAGAGGGCCCCACCCCGACCTGCTGGTCCTCGGCGACCCGAGGCGGGTGGGCGCCGGGGGCCGCCCGGTGGCCGGCGCCTGGCTGGTGGCCACCATCTCGGATCGAGCCGGTCGGCACCGGGGGCCGCCCGACCGCCCAGCATGGGGGCGCCTCCATCGCCTGGCCGCCGAGCTGCCACCGGCTCCCCCGGCCTGCTCCGGGGGACTGGACCTCGACTCGGCCCTCTCCGACCTGGCCGGCCAGCAGCAGGACCTGGCCGACCGCCTCATGGCCTCGGTCCCGCCCGACCCGACCGACGACCTGCGCCGGCTGGCCGAGGACCGGGCCTGGCAGGCCACCCTGGGCCCGCCGGCCACCCTGGGCCCGCC
>JBOGGP010000360.1:0-2169 GCA_050744105.1 Acidimicrobiales bacterium | reverse complement strand
GATGGGGGAGTGTTCGGCTTCGGCGACGCGGCCTTCGCCGGCTCCTTGGGCGGCCACCACCTCAACGCGCCGGTGGTGGGCATCGCCGTCACTCCCGGCGGTGGGGGTTACTGGCTTGCCGCCGCCGACGGGGGAGTGTTCAGCTTCGGCGACGCGGCCTTTGCCGGCTCGCTCGGCGGCCAGCACCTCGACGCTCCGGTGGTGGGCATCGCCGCCGCGCCCGGCGGCCCGGGCTATTTCCTCGTCGGGGCCAGCGGCACGGTGCACGCCTTTGGCCCCCCGGCGCCGTAGGGCTCGAGGAGCACTCAGAGCCCCGAGGCCTCCAGTAGCCGCAGCCAGACCTCGCTGATGGTCGGGAAGGATGCAACGGCGTGCCAGAGCCGGGCCAGCGGCACCTGGCCGACCAGGGCGACGGTGGCGGAATGAAGGAGCTCGCCCACCCCGGCGCCGACGAATGTGGCACCGACGATCACCTGCCGGTCGGTGTCGATGACGATCTGGGCCCGGCCCTGGTACCCGTCGGCGGCCAGGGAGGCGCCGGCAACGTCGATGGGGACCGAGACCACGCGGAGGGGCACACCCTCGTCGCGGGCCTGGGCCTCGGTGAGGCCCACCGCGGCCACCTCGGGGTTGGTGAATATCACCTGGGGTACCGCGTCACGGTCCGCGGTGGCCGAGAAGCGGCCCCACGGGCCCCACTCCTCGGCCCCCCCCGCCCCCCTTCCCGACCCCCCGGCCCGGGCCCGAGCGGCGATGGCGTCGCCGCAGGCCCGGGCCTGGTACTTGCCCATGTGGGTGAGCAGGGCCCGGTGGTTGACGTCGCCCGCGGCGTAGAGCCAGCCGCCCTCCATGCCGGCGACCCTCATGGACTCGTCGACCTCCTCGATCCACCCGCCGGGCTCCAGGCCCACGGTCTCGAGCCCCAGGTCCGCGGTGGCCGGCGCCCTCCCCAGGGCGGCCAGCACCTCGTCGGCCTCGACGCTGCCCCCCGTGTCGAGAGCGATCCTGACCGTGCCGCCGCCGGCCCGCTCGACGCGCTCGGCCTGGCAGCGAAGCCTCACGTCCACCCCGGCGCCGGCCAGAGCGGCCGCCACCATCCGGCCGGCGAAGGGCTCCACCCCGGCCAGCAGCCAGGAGTTGCGCTCGACCAGGGTCACCTGGGAGCCCAGGGCGGCATAGGCCGTCGCCATCTCGCAGGCCACGACCCCGCCCCCGAGGATGGCCAGGCGCCGGGGTACGGAGGTGGCCGCGGTGGCCTCCCGGCTGGTCCATGCACGGGCCTCGGCCAGGCCTGGGATGGGAGGGATGGCGGCCACCGTACCGACGCACACAGCGACGGCATGCCGGGCGTGCAGCGTGGTCACCGTAGCGTCGGAGGAAGTCACCTCGACCCGCCGCGGCCCGGCCAAGCGTCCCCGCCCCCGTACCAGGTCGATGCCGGCGCCGGCCAACGATTCGACCTGGCCGTCGTCGTGCCAGCCGGAGGTAAAGCCGTCCCGGCGGGCCAGGACCGCCCCGACGTCGAGGCTGCCAGTGACGGCCTCCCGGGCCCCGCCCACGCCGCGGGCGGCCCGCAGGACGGCCGGCGGTCGCAACAGGGCCTTGGAGGGCATGCAGGCCCAGTAGGAGCACTCGCCGCCGACGAGGTCGTGCTCCACCACGGCGGCCCGGCAGCCGCCCCGCACGGCGCGAGCGGCCACGTTTTCCCCGGTTGGGCCGGCACCGATGACGATCAGGTCGTATTCCTGTTGCACCGCCCCATCCTTGCCGCTTGGGGCCGGCATGTCGCGCCGGCTTGTCGCGCCGGGTTGTTCGCGCCGGGTTCGAGCTCTCCGCTGAGGCGACCGATGGGTCGGCAGTGTTCGTCGGGCGTGATGTGGCGCTGCCGGATCAGGCGGCGGGCACCGATGGGGAGTTGCGCCATCTGGACTTGCTCTACCGCGAGAAGGTGGAATTTGCAGTCGGGCACGGTATCGCCGTTCACGCTGAGCCGTCCAGCGACGATCCGTATGGGTGTGGCTCCGCTGGAGGGAGTGCCCTCAGGTGTCAATGGCCAAGTTCCGGTCCCCGCTGGTGGCCAACTAAAAGTCCCCACCTCTCGGGTTCTTTCAGCGCTTGGTGGGCCGGGGACCACCTCCTTTCTGGCGGGCTTCGCGCATGCGGAACGAC
>JBOGGP010000359.1:0-2186 GCA_050744105.1 Acidimicrobiales bacterium | reverse complement strand
TGCTCGGGGTCTCCACAGCCAGGGTGTTGGTTGTCGTTGTCATGTGCTCTTCCTCCTCTCGCCCTCCAGTGATCTGCCAGGTAGATCCCGGCACCCCTCATTGTGTCACGTAGGGCCTGCGGCGTCCACGCCCGGGCGGCGCGGGCCTGGTTTCAGGCGTCCCCCAACCACGTCTGGGCCCCGTTGATCAGGTATTGGCTGACGGCCAGGGCCTTGTCGAAGATCTCGCAGAGCAATTCCTCTCCGCCGAGAATGCGGGCCAGTGACACCCGCTGGCGGGCGACCACGGTGATCCGACGGTCCGCCGGGTCGGTGGCGCTGGCGAAGCTGTCGATGGCCGATGCCTCGAGGGGCAGTTCGATCCCCCCCACCCCGGCCAGGTCTATGGCCAGCCGAAGCAGATCTGGGCCGTTGGATAGGGTAGGCAGGCCCCAGGTGAAGGTGAGCGGGAAGTGGAACTCGTCGGGCGGGTCGTCGTCGCCCAGCTCCACGACCACGTCCTCGAAGCTGAGGAGCACCCTCGGGTCCACGTCCAGAGCCAGATGGAGGTCCAGGGGACCGTTGCAGGCGTCCTCGGGGTGGAGGTCCACCTCCCATGACTGGCGAAGCGAGTAGGTCTCGACGAAATGACGCTCGTCGTGGACATGGAAGCCGTGGTCGACGGAGTGGTCCTTGAGCTCGGCCACGTAGCCGGCGACATCGATGACTGCCATTCGCCTCCTCTGACTCCTAACTCCCGGTGCCATCGATCTCGCCGAGATCGGGCCAGGGGGCCAGGGGGGCCGGCGTCGCAGGGACATGTCGCGTCGGCATCAGGGCGCTGCTCGCGTCGGCACGGCCCATCAGGCTACCTTCGGCCGGTGGCCGACCGAGAGACGTACCAAACGTGGTCGCCGGCGGCGTCGAGCCGGCCGTGACATCCGAGGAAGTGGTCGCAGTGATGCTGGCCGCGGCCCGAGCGATCCGGACCGAGCTCGACGACTTGACCGACTGGGGCCCGGCCCCGGGTCATGAGGGCCAGTACCGCCACGACGTGGTGGCCGACGACATCGCTCTGGCGGTGCTCGACGGTGCCGGCTGCGGCGTGCTGTCTGAGGAGTCCGGCCTGCGCCACGCCGAACGGGAGCTGCTAGTGGTGATCGATCCGGTGGACGGCTCGACCAACGCCTCCCGGGGACTGCCGTGGTGGTCGACCAGCATGTGTGCCCTGGACGGCGACGGGCCACTTGCTGCCGTGGTGGTCAACCAGGTCAGCGGTGGCTGCTACCAGGCGATTCGTGGCCAGGGTGCCACCCTCGACGGGGCGGCGATAGCGCCGACAGACTGCGGGGAGGTCGGCAGTGCCATCATGGCGATTTCGGGATTTCCCGAGCGGCACCTCGGATGGGCGCAGTTTCGTTGCCTTGGCGCCGCCTCGCTCGACATGTGCGCAGTGGCGTCGGGGCATCTGGACGGGTTCGTCGCGTGTGAGGACGGACTCGCGGCATGGGACTACATGGGGGCAGCGCTGGTATGTCAGGAGGCGGGCGCGGCGGTGGCGGACCTCCATGGGCGTGACCTGGTCCTTCGCCACGCTGGCGCCCGCCGCGCCCCGGCGGCGGCGTCCACTCCCTCGCTGCTTCGCGAGATGCTTTCCGCCCGGGATCTGGTCGCCTCCAACAAAATGGGTTGACGGGCGCTCGCCGGCGTGCTGGCATGGTCGGCAGGTCCCTCGACTGCGAGGGGCCGGAGAGGAGCAACCCCGATGTCGAGCAACCGTGAGACCACCCTCACGCCGTGCCGCCGGGGCTGGCACGCGCCTGGCAACGACCGCCTCTTTCAGGGCAGCAAGCACCCCTACCCCGGCATTGCGGGTGCTGCCTGGCCCCTCGGTCGGCTCCGGAGTTCGACGGAATAGCCTTCCGTCGACACACCGCAGCAAGGCTCATGGGCCGCCGGGACTCCCGGCGGCCTTTTTTGTTCCCCTGATTTCTATCCAGTGTCCCTGTGATTGCAGGCCCTCTTTGGTCATCGCAGATGGGAGGAGTGGCGACATGTTCGCCGAACGGTTCAGCGACGAACAGTTCAACGACGAGCAGGCTCAGACCTCCGGTAGTAGGGGGGGTTGGCGTGGTCAAGGTCGCGGCCCGATTTGGTAGGTGATGGGGCGTCGGTCGCCAGTGAGGTGGGGTGGGCTGGTGTTGAGC
>JBOGGP010000358.1:0-2195 GCA_050744105.1 Acidimicrobiales bacterium | reverse complement strand
AAGTCCCCCAACAGCGTGGGGTCGACCTCCTCGGTCACCGGCCGTCCCCCGCCCTCGGCCCGCACCCGCCCCGTCGGGGTCTCCCCAACGTCGAACGCCTTGGTCCCGTCGATAACCGTGTTCCGGCCCATCCCCGCCGTTTCGGCCACCACCTTGATCCCGCCCCGACCGACCAGCCGGGCCGTCGCTCCCGCCAACAGCCGCCGCTGCTTCTCAACGAGATGCGGCAGGAGGAAGTCGAAGAACTCGCCCAAACCCTCCTCGGTCACCTCCACACCCACAAACTACAACCGTGCAAGCCTCCACGCCGCGGATAGTACCTATACAGCTCCTTACCACCGTCGCCGGATTCTTGGGGCTTACCACCAGCTGAGGGTTGACAAACAAGCGGTCGGGCGACAGCGAGGCGGTGACGCGCCGGGGCGCCTCGGGCACCGCCCGCCCCGTGGTCGGGCTGGCGCCGGCCGTGGCCGGCGCCCCGCTGACCAGGCCGGCGATGGCGACCGCCAGGACGGCGCGGGCAACTGTGGATCTGGATGTCAAGGTGGCTCCCTGTCGTGGATCGGGCCAGCGAAGTTGCGGACCCTGAAACTGAAGGTCCGGCCCGGCGCCGTCTCCGAATCGGGGCCGCGCTCACGAATCCGCCACACCAGGAGAGGCGCCAAGCGCTCGGCTCTTTACCCCCTCCGCCTCGATTTCCAAACCAGACGCCTATACCAGTACCAGACGGCCGGGACCACCGACCTTGTCTGAGAACCGGAGGCGGCGAATCCTCAGGAGGAGTCCGCTTCGGACCATGGGTGGGCGATGGCGTCCACCCGGTGCCGGCGGTCGGGCACTGCCCGTTCCTTCGGCGCCCGCCCCCGCACCGGGCCCAGGCACTGGTAGAAGGCTATGCCGGCGGGCCCGCCCAGGAGGAGCACGAGGACCCAGATGAGCTGCGTACCGTTGCGGTAGCGGTCCGGGTTGGTCAATACCGACAGCATTGACACGATCCACAGGGCAGCCAAAACGGCCCCGATCAGTGCCAGGATGACGATCATCTGCTACCTCCATGACCCGCACGTCTCGTGGGCAGAGGATGGTACACGGCCTGCCGTACGTACCCGTACGTACCCCGTCGTTTGGACGGATCCAGCCGTTTGGACGGATCCTGCTCGAATAGCGCCAGATACGTCCAAAGGGCTGCCATCGATCTGCCCCAAGCCACCAGATGCCCCCCGACCCCAGCGCCACCGGACCTGAGCCCCCCACCCGGTGCCACCGACCCGCCGGCGACCCGGCGCACCTACCCGGCGTCACCGACCCGGCGCCACCGACCCGGTGCCACCGACCCGGTGCGCCGCCGCACCGCCGGCGCCGCCCCCGCCGGCCGCGGGCCAGAGGGGTCAGCCGAAGCGGGGCGGGCGGGCACCCCGGCCAATGCTCCAGGTGCGCCCGCCCAGGCGGCCTTCTACCAGCTCGGCCTCGGGGCGGT
This sequence comes from Acidimicrobiales bacterium, assembly GCA_050744105.1. Taxonomy (GTDB): domain Bacteria; phylum Actinomycetota; class Acidimicrobiia; order Acidimicrobiales; family Palsa-688; genus JBOGGP01. The sequence continues at coordinate 718 of JBOGGP010000358.1, read as the reverse complement.
GCTCGTAGCCGGCGGCAAGCAGCGGCACCGGGTCCTGCCCGGCGCGCACAGCCAGGCAGGGGGCGCGGAACTGGCACCCGGCGCAGTGCGACGGTGACGGACTCGGGTAAAGCGGCAGTCCGGCGTCAACCATGTCGAGGGCCTCCGTGGCCAGCTGTCGGCCGGCGCCGGCCAACTCCTCCCTCGAGTACCGGACCTCCCGGCGACGGAACCCGCCCACCCCGGCGTGATCCCCGCCGGTCCCGCCGGCGGCATCCCCACCGGTCCCACCACTGAGGCCGGCGTCCCCGCCGCCGACCATGCTCGCCGTGCACACGTCGGTGAACACCGCCCCCGCCATCTGCGGGGAAAGATTGAGCTCCTCCCATGCCCAGCAATCGGTGAGTGCCGCCTCGTCGAGGGTCAGCAGCTCGGGGTCAACCGGGGGAGTCGAACCAACCCGGTGGAACATCAGCCAAGGCCGGTTCTCGTCGTCGAGGACCACGGCGTCGAGCCAGGTGGCATATACCACCGGCTCGCCGGCCAGGCCCACCAGATCCCGGTTGGAGAGCACCGGGTCGGGGATGTTGACGAGGATCTCGGTCGCCACCTGGACGGGTGTGAAGCGGTCGAGCGCCGGCGCCCACCGGGCGTAGTCGTCGATCAGGCGGTGCCCGTCCGCCCCCCCGCCGGCCGCCCCCCCGCCGGCCGCCCCCCCGCCGGCCACCCCCCCGCCGGC
>JBOGGP010000357.1:0-2207 GCA_050744105.1 Acidimicrobiales bacterium | reverse complement strand
GTGGCCGGCGGGGCCGTGGTGGCCGGCGGGGCCGTGGTGGCCGGCGGGGCCGTGGTGGCCGGCGGGGCCGTGGTGGCCGGGGTCTGGGCTGGCGGCGGGCCTCGGTAGGCGGCCAGCTCGACGCCCGCCGGCCGGCCGGGGGCCCCCGCTCCCTGGGGACTAGGCGCGGTGGTGGCCGGCGGGGCCGTGGTCGACGGGCTCTTGGCCGACGGAGCCTTCGTCGTGGGTGTCTTGGTGGTGGTCCGCTTCTTGGCCGGGGTCTTGGTGGTCGGGGCCCCTGAGCTGGCGGCGGAGGGAAGGATCTCGCAGTAGGCCGGCCGGAAGAGCAGCTCCGCCGTCTGGCCGAGCACCTTGAGGGCCGCCTGGGGGTCCTTGATGCCGGGCAGGTCGACGGTCACGTCGTTGCCCTGCTGCTGGACGTTCGAGTTGGACACCCCGAGCCCGTTGACCCGGCGCTCGATGATGTTGACCGCCTGCTGCAGCTCGCCGGTGTGCACATTGCCCTGGGGCTGGAGCACCACCTGGACCCCGCCGCGCAGGTCGAGGCCGAGCAGGGGGGTGTGGCCGAGCCCGACTGTGACGCCGAAGGCGGCAATCGACACGATGATGATCCCGGCCAGGGACCAGACCAATCCTCGGCGCATGCCTCAGCGGCCCCCCGCCGAGCTGTCGCCACCACCCCCGCGCCCCAGCCGCTTGTCCCGGCGCCGCCGTGAACCAAGACTCTCGCTGGTCGACCCCGGCCCCCTCACGCCGTTGGCGCCCGAGGCCTCGCCACCGGCGCCGTCGCCGGCCGGGCCCGACGCGCCCGGCGCCGGGTCGCCATCCCCGCCAGCTGCCTCGAAGCCACGGTCGTCGAAGTCGGCGCCGGCGAACTCGTCGTCGTCCTGCCCGTCGCCGGCGCCGGGGTCGCTGGTCCCCGGGCCTGCCGGCGCCGGCCGGGGCCGGAAGAACCCTCCGCCGCGCCCGACGCCGGCCCCACCCGCAGGGGGTGTCGGGTTGCGGGCGTTGACGGCGCGGCGCAGGAACGTGAGGACCACCCCGGGGGACACCTCCACCTCCACCTCGTCGTCGTCGCCGCCGACCACCCGGCCGGCGATGCCACCGATCGAGACCACCTCGTCGCCCACGTCGAAGCGCTTCTGCTGGGCCTGGGCCTGGCGGGCCTTCCTGCTCCGGGGCCGGATGAAGAGCAGGTACAGCCCGGCGATGAGCACCAGCGGGATGAACAACGTCAGGGACGAGCCCGAGCTCTTGGCGCCGGGGGCGGTCGTCGAGGTCTGGGCGGCGAGGATGTGGAGGAGGGCGTGCATGGTGGGGAGACGCCGGCCAGGGGCGTCCGGGCGACCTTAGCGCAGCGACTGCGGCTCCCAGGCTCGGCGCAGCCCCCGGCTCAGGTCGGCCAGGGTGCCACCGATGACCGCGGCGCGGGCCTGGGCCATCAGAGATGCCGTCCAGGCCAGGTTGTGCAGGCTGAGCAGCCGGTCTCCGGTTGGCTCGCCCACGGCCAGCAGGTGGTGCAGGTAGGCCCGGCGCCAGCGGGCGCACACCGCGCATCCGCAGGCCGGGTCGACAGGCCGGTCGTCGCCGGCGTAGCGGGCCCCCTTCAGCTGGTAGCGGCCCTCGGAGCTGAGGGCGCTGCCGTGGCGGGCCAGCCGGGTGGGCGCCACGCAGTCGAACATGTCCACCCCGAGGGCCACCGCCTCCACCATCGACACCGGGTCCCCGACCCCCATCGGGTACCGGCCCCGTGCCGGCCAGGCCCCCTGCCAGGCCCCCGCCGGCCGGCCCCCGCCGGCCAGGCCCGTGCCGGCCAGGCCCGTGCCGACCAGGCCCCCCGCCGGCCAGGCCCCCGGCCAGGCCCCCGGCCAGGCCCCCTGCCGGGCCACCCCCCTGCCGGCCAACATGGCGTCGCCGAAGGACAGGAAGCGATAGCCGGCGTCCAGGGCGGCGGCGTAGAGGGGTCGCCAGGCCGGACCGCAGAACGCCTCGAGCAGCACCAGCAGGGTGGAGCGGCGCTGGTGGAAGTTGGTGACCAGCGCGTCGATGACGGCAAAGCGGTGACCGGGCCGGATGAACAGGTCAGCCACAGAGCCGCCTGCGGCGGCGTCGCCCAGGGGCGAAAATGGGGTGGGCCTGCCCGCCGACGCCGTCGCGTACCTGGGACTCGATCCCGTTGGTCAGCCTGGCGCCGGGGCCCCTCACTG
>JBOGGP010000356.1:0-2220 GCA_050744105.1 Acidimicrobiales bacterium | reverse complement strand
CCGGGGAGGGGATCGGGCGCATCTTTGGCTCGCTCGGGGTGAGCGTGACCGTGCCTGGGGGCCAGTCCATGAACCCGTCGGCCGGCCAGCTCCTCGACGCCATCACCGCAGCCCCCGCCGGCGAGGTGGTCGTGCTGCCCAACAACGCCAACGTGGTGGCCGTCGCCCGCCAGGCCGGGTCCATGTCGGACAAGGTCGTCGCCGTGGTGCCCACCGCCGGGATCCAGGAGGGCTTTGCCGCCCTGCTCGACTTCGACCCCGACGACGGGGCCGGTGGCAACCGGGAGCGCATGTCCGAGGCTGCCTCCCGGGTGGTGGTCGGCGAGGTCACCAGGGCGGTGCGGGCGGCCGTGACCCCCGCCGGCGCCGTGGCCGAGGGCGACTGGCTCGGGCTGTCCAGGGAGGGCATCTTGGTGGTCGCGGAGTCGGCGGTGGTGGCGGCCACCGGGCTGCTCGACCGCCTGATCGACGAGAGGCACCACGAGATGGTCACGGTATTTGCCGGAGCCGACGCCACCACGGCGGACACCGAGGTGGTTGCGCAGTGGCTGGCCGCTCACCCTGCCGGCGTGGGTGTCGAAGTCCACAGGGGGGACCAGCCCCTCTACCCTTACCTGTTCAGCATCGAGTGAGGCGGCCCGCCCCCTCAGGCTCGTGGCTGGCCGTGCGCGGCCTGGCCGTCTGGGCCCTCGTCGGGTCGGCCGCGCTGTGGGGCGTCCCCGGGGCGGGGGCGGCCGGGGCGGGGACGGCGGTGTGGGGGTGGGGGAACGACCAGTACGGCCAGCTTGGGGACGCCGCCAGCCAGCAGGGATCCGGCACCTCGGCCGACTCGCCGACCGCGGTCCCGGGCCTCGGCGCCCTGGCCGGGGGGGCCACGGTGGCCGAGGTGGCCGCCGGGTCGGGGGCGGCGGAGCTGGCGCTGACCTCGGCGGGCACCGTGGTGGCGTGGGGTGCCGACGGGCAGGGCGAGCTGGGCGACGACCAGGCCTGCCTGTCGGCAGCGGCGTCGGGGCAGGGCTTCACCTGCCCCCCGCCGGTCACGGTGCGCGGCCCGGGAGGCAAGGCGCTGGACTACGTGTCCGCCGTCTCTGCGGGCAGCGGGCACGCCCTGGCGGTGCGGGGCACCGACGGCCAGGTGTGGGGCTGGGGACTCAACGGCAACGGCCAGCTGGCCAACCCGACCTGCGACCCGTGCCAGAGGGCTGTGGCGGTCGAGGGCCCCGGAAGCCGGGCCGCCCTGTCGGGCATGTCGTCGGTGTCGGCCGGCAACGACTCCAGCCTGGCCCGGCGGGCCGCCGACGGCACCGTCTGGGCCTGGGGGGCCAGCCCCGACCAGGCCGGCTACGCCCCTGGCCAGTACGCCGTCGCCCCGCCCCACCGGGTGGGTTCGTTGTCCAACGTGGTGGCCGTCGCCGCCGGCAGCTCGTGGCACAGCCTGGCCCTGGGAGCAGACGGCACGGTCTGGGCCTGGGGCGACGGCACGTACGGCCAGCTGGGCGACGGGGTGCCGTGCAAGCTGGCCGTCAACCCGGCCGGCTACTGCGCCTCGGCGGCTCCCCAGCGGGTCGGCGGCGTCAGTGGGATCGGCTGCCCGGCCGGCGCCCCGCCCACCTGCACGCCGATCGCCGCCGGGACGGGCTTCAGCCTGGCTCTGGGGCGCGACGGCACGGTGTGGGCCTGGGGGGCGGGCTACGCCGGCCAGCTCGGCATCCCGCCGCCGGCGGTGGGGCCGTCGTCGGCGTGTGACGTGGCCTGCCAGGACACGGCGGTCCCGGTCCCCGGTCTCCGCGGCATCGTCTCGGTGGCGGCCAGCCAGGACGACGCCTACGCCCTCGGAGCCGACGGCACCGTGTGGGCCTGGGGATCGACGATCCAGGGCGCGGCCGGACTGGGGTCCAGCTGCCCGAACCCGCCCTACTGCTACATCGACAAGCCCACGGCGGTGGCGGGGGCCCTGAGCGGGGCCAACGTGGTAGATCTCAGTGCCGCCGCCCAGGACGTCCTGGTCCTGAGCGCCGGCGCCGCCCCTTCGCTCCCCGTCCCGCCCGGGCCCACGCCGGCCTACGTCCCCCCCGCCAACCCGGGCATGACCCAGGCCAACCCGGCCGGCGCTGGAGGCGGGCCGGGTGCCCAGCCGGCCACCCAGGCCCCCCCGCCACCTCCCGCTCCTGCCCCCCAGCCCCCCCCGGCGCCGCCGCCGGCGGGCCCGCCTCCCCCCGC
>JBOGGP010000355.1:0-2222 GCA_050744105.1 Acidimicrobiales bacterium | reverse complement strand
GACTCCTGGCGCGCCTCGCAGCACCTCGATAGCCCGCTCTGGGCTGATGGGGCGCTCGAAGGTTGCGTGCAGGGCGATCGAATGGCCGGTGTAGACCGGCACCCGCACGCAGGTGACCGACACGGCAAGCCCGGCCAGGTCGAGGATCTTGCGGCTCTCGTTGGCGAACTTGAGCTCCTCGACGGTGTCGTCGCCGTCGAAGGCACCGGCCTGGGGGATCACGTTGAAGGCGACGGGGCCGGGGAAGACCGATGCCGGCGGCCATTCCAGCGCCCCCCCGTCGTAGACCAGGTCGCCAGCCCGGTCGCCCACGGCGGCGACCTGGGACCGCAGCTCGGCCACCCCGGCCCGGCCGGCGCCCGACGTGGCCTGGTAGGTGGCGGCCACCACGGCCACCAGCCCAGCCTCGTCGTGGAGGGCCTTGAGGGCGGGCATGGCCACCATGGTCGTGCAGTTGGGGTTGGCCACTATCCCCCTGGCCATGCCATCCAGCGCGGCGGGGTTGACCTCGCTGACCACGAGAGGGACCCCCGGGTCCATCCGCCAGGCGGCCGAGTTGTCCACCACGATGGTCCCGGCACGGGCCACCCTTTCACCGAACTGCCTCGAAGCGGCGCCGCCCATGGAAAAGAGGGCGAGGTCGACCCCGCCATGATCGGCCGTGGCCACGTCCTCGACTCGGACCCCGCCGAGGGACCGCCCCGCGGAGCGGGCCGAGGCGAACAGCCGCAATCTGGTGAAAGGGAAGCCCCGCGCCACGAGCACGTCGCGCATGACCCCGCCCACCTGGCCGGTGGCGCCGTAGATGCCCACGGTGAGCGCCATCAGCGGCTCAGTCCCATCAGCGGCTCAGTGCCATCCCTGCCCGGCCAGGTCGAAGGCCCGGTGGAGGGCGACCACGGCGGCGTCGGCCAGGCCGGCGCGCACCACGCAGGTGATGCGGATGGGCGACGACGAGATCATCTCGATGTTGATGCCCTCGGCGGCCAGGGTCTCGAACACCGTGGCCGACACCCCCGGATGGGTCTTCATCCCCGCCCCGATGATCGACACGGTGGCCACGTCGGGGTCGGCCAGGACCTCGGTGGCGGCGATGTCGCCCTGTAGCCCCCGGGCCACCCCGGTGGCGGTGGCCAGCTCGGCGTGGGGCACGGTGAAGGAGATGTCGGTGGTGCCGTGGCGGGACACGTTCTGCTCGATCATGTCCACGTTGACGGCCTGGTCGGCCAGCGCCCGGAACAGGCGGGCGGCGATGCCCGGCTGGTCGGGCACCCCGGCGACGGTCAGCTTGGCCTCGCTGCCGTCGGATATGACCGCCGAGATGATCGCCTGCTCCATGGCCGGGTCCTCCTCCTCTATCCAGGTGCCGGGCTCCCAGGTGAACGCCGATCTGACATGCAGGCGAACGCCGTGGTTGCGGGCCAGCTCGACCGAGCGCATGGCCGGCTTGGGGCATCCCGCCGCGCAGATCTCGAGCATCTCCTCGAAGCTGAGCCGCCCCAGGCGCCGGGCCTCGGGCACCACCCGGGGGTCGGCGGTGAAGACCCCGGGCACGTCGGTGTACAGCTCGCAGGCGTCGGCTTCGAGGGCCTGGGCCAGGGCCACGGCGGTGGTGTCGGACCCGCCCCTGCCGAGGAAGGTCACCTCACGGTCCACCGAGACCCCCTGGGCGCCCCCGACCACGGCCACCCGGCCCCCGTCCAGAGCCTTTCGCACCCGCTCCGGGCGCAGCTCGACTATGCGGGCCCGGGTGTGGTCGGTGTCGGTCACGATCCCGGCCTGGGAGCCGGTGAGGCTGTCGGAGGGCACGCCCAGGTCGTGCAGGGCCATGCACAGCAGGGCCATGGCCTTGCGCTCGCCGGCGGTGACCAGCATGTCCATCTCCCGCCCCGGACGGGTGTCGGAGACCTGGGTGGCCAGGTGGACGAGCTCGTCGGTCTCCTTGCCCATGGCCGAGATGACCACCACAACCTGGTCGCCCCGGCGCCGGGCTCGCCCGACGTAGTCGGCCACGGCCCGGACGCGCTCGGCGTCGGCCACCGATGTCCCCCCGAACTTCTGGACCAGGCAGGCCATGCCCGCCAAGGTACCAGGGGGGTGTGACCAGCAACCCCGGGTTGCCGGCGGGGTGCTGGCCGGCGGGGTGCTGGCCGGCGGGGTGCTGGCCGGCGGGGTGCTGGCCGGCGGGGTGCTGGCCGGCGGGGTGCTGGCCGGCGGGGTGC
>JBOGGP010000354.1:0-2227 GCA_050744105.1 Acidimicrobiales bacterium | reverse complement strand
GCCCGGAGCGCCCCGGCCGGGGACCCGCCGGCCCTCGTGGCCCCCGGCCCGGCCGTCCCCGCCCGGCGTCGCCCCCACGTACCGATCAGGCGAGCGCCGGGGAGGCATCCGGTCATGGCCCGGGCCGGCCCGTGCCCGCCGGCGCTGCCCTGCGAGGGACGCCCCGACCCCGGCGCCTCAGCACCGGAAATGCCCATCGAGCCGCCGTGCTGGCGTCCCTGCTGCCCGAGGAGCAGGCCGTGGCCGACCAGGTGCTGCGGGGAGGCATCCCCGCCGTCCGTACCGCCATCCACCTCGAGCGGGAGAAGGCGGCGGCCGAGGGTCGGGCCGCGCCCAACGCCGACGCCCTGCTGGCCATGGCCGAGTCGCTCCTTCCCCGCCTGAAAGGGGCCGAGTGGCGTGACCGGGTCGACGCCGTCTTGGCTAGCGGTGGCGACGTCCCCCTGCGGGACCTGAGGGCGGTGGTAGCCGGCGCCGACATGGCCCGCGACGACGAGGCCCGCCAGATGGTCATCACCCTGCGGGAGATCCTCGACCGCAGGGTCGAGGGCCTGGCGGGGGCATGGACCGACGAGATCACCAGCCACCTCGACGCCGGCCGGGCGGTCCGCGCCCTGCGCCTGGCCGGTCGCCCGCCCGAGCCAGCGACCAGGTTGGGCGCCGAGCTGGCCGATCGGATCAGCCGGGCCGCCGGCGAGGCCATGGCGCCGGGCACGCCCACCGACCTGTGGGCCGCCCTCCTCGACGCCGTGGCCGAGTCCCCCGTCCGCCGGACGGTCAGGCCGGCGGGCCTGCCCGAGAACATGCCCCCCGAGCTCAAGAGGTCGGCCCACCAGCACGCCGGCCGCATCCCGGCCCTGGCCCCCCTGCTCGGCATCCCGATCCCTCCCCCACCGGGCCCGCTGCGGCCGGCCGGCGCCTCCCGGCGCCCGGCCCGGCCGGAGGGTCGGCCGGCGGGAGGTGACCACGCCGCCAGCCAGACAGAATCCCCGGCCTAGCTGCCGGGTCAACCCGTCACGAGCACCCGCTGGTCGTCCCGCATGACGGGCAGGCGTGGCAGCTCCCGGCCCGCTGCATCTGCACCCCGCACTGGTAGCAGTAGGGAGCGTCGGAGGTCACCGGCGTCGCCCCCGCCGAGGGCATGGGCGGCAGGGAAGGCAGGGGCGAGATGATGGGCTGGGAGCCAGGGGCGTCGAAGGCGCCCTGCCGCCGGGCCTCCACCACCGGCGAGCTCGGCGTCGTGGTCTCCTCCACACCGGGCAGCGTCGGCTGCATGCGCTCGCCGGTGGTCATCACCCCGAGCTCGGCTCGCTCCACCGCCGTCATGTAGTCGACGGCCAGGCGCCGGAAGATGTAGTCCACCAGGGACTGGGCGATGCGCAGGTCGGGGTCGTCGGTCATGCCCGCCGGCTCGAAGCGCATGTTGGTGTACTTCCTGACGTAGGTGGACAGCGGCACCCCGTGCTGCAGGCCGAGGCTGACGGCAATGGCGAAGGCGTCCATGATCCCGGCGAGGGTCGAACCCTGCTTGGACACCTTCATGAACACCTCGCCGGGTCGGCCGTCGTCGTACTCCCCGGCGGTGACGTAGCCCTCGCAGTCGGCCACCCGAAACGCGAACGTACTCGAGCGCCGCCGGCGGGGCAGCCGCTCCCGCAACGGCTGCTTTACCACCACCGTCTGGCGGTTGAGGGCCTCCTCGAGCTTGGCCACCTTCAGGGCCAGCTCGGCGTCGTGCACCTCGCTCTCCGACGCGCCGCGATCGGCCACCGTCGCCTTGGCCGTCGACAGGGGTTGCGCCACCTTGCAGTTGTCGCGGTACATGGCCACCGCCTTGAGGCCGAGCTGCCACGCCTCTATGTGCAGCTGCTCGACCTCCTCCACCGTCACCTCCTCGGGAACGTTGACCGTGTTGTGGTTGACGATCCCGTTCCCGACAAAAGCGTGAGTCGTCGGGACGGACAGGTCGAAGACCTCCCGGCTGCCGTCGTCGGCCACCGAGTCGACAGGGCTGAAGTGCAGGCGGCGCGCTCGGCCCCCCGATCCGTGCACCTGGTCAACCGACTGGTGGTGGTCGCCGTCGAGCTGGCTGACCCGGACGTGGACCAACCCCAGGTTGGTCAGGACCGCCTGGAGGTCGTCGGCCAGCCCGGGGCTGCCGGTGCAGATGGCCCATCCGGCGGGGCGCCCGGCGGCGTCAGATGCATCCGGTGCCAGGCCGCGCAGG
>JBOGGP010000353.1:0-2238 GCA_050744105.1 Acidimicrobiales bacterium | reverse complement strand
CTGGTGGGTCGACTCAGCCATGCCGGTCGGTCCGCGACAAGCCGGCGGGGTGCACGGCCACGGCCAGGCGGCGCCGGGACGACGCCCCCGCCACTCGCTGGCCCTGCCCCATTGGCATGTGCCGGGCAGGACCAGGGACCTGGGCGGCCTCCGGCGTGAACCCGGCGGCCTCCGGGGCGGCGCCGGCCTCCACTCCCGGGTTGTCCGTGCTCACCGCCGACCCCGTGGCTCGTCGACCGGCGCGTGGGGCTCCGTGCCCGCCCCGGGGGAGATCTCCCACTCGACGCTGTAGGCATCGGCCCTGCCGTCTGAGTGCCGGCCGGGCCCCACCGGGTACAGGGCCGGGCCTGGCGCCGTCGGAGCCCGTGTCTCGCGCAGACCGGCGACCGAGCCCGCCAAGCGCTCTGAGGACATTGCCATGCTCCAAGATCAGGAGGCAAACGGTCAGGCACCGCCCGCTACTTCGGTGACCGTCGCACCTGATCGGCTGATGGTCCCAACCGGTGACGGCTCTTCCAAACTGGTCCGGGCTGTCCTCCCAACCTCTTGTCCCATCCTGCCCTACGTCGCGCCGCCCAGTCAAGGGGTCTTCGGGCACCTCACTCCCGGATGCCCGGGCTGCGGGCCCCCGGCCAAGGGCCCCCGTTTGCCCACCTCTTGCGATGACCGCCACCTGGCTGGCCACCTCCGGGCCACTTCGGTGTACGCTGCCGTACATACCCAGGGCTGAGGGCGTTCGTCGCCGCGACCGCGATCCTTCGCTTGCAACTGGAAGAGAGAGTGCCGTGGCCGACTACCCCGACGAACTGTGGCGCAGCGTGGCTGACCTGTCGGGCCTGCTGCTGACCGAGGAGAGCCAGGAGACGACGATCCGCCGGGTCAGCGACCTGGCCGTGCGCAGCATCGCCAACTGCGACGCCGTTGGTGTGACCCTGTTCGTGGGGGGAACGGCCACCACCCGGGCAGCCACCGGCGGGCTGGTCTACGAGGTGGATCACTACCAGTACGACATCGGCGAGGGCCCGTGCCTGCAGACCATGATCGATGATCAAGTCATCGAGGTCGGCGACATGGCCGCAGAGACCCGGTGGCCCCGGTTCTGCCAGCACGCGGCCGACCGCGGCGTCCACAGCTCATTGTCGTTTCCCCTGGTCGTGCGGGGCCAGGCCCTCGGGGCGCTCAACCTCTACGCCCACCAGCCTGGGGCCTTCACCCTGGCCGACAGGGAGACCGGTTCGATGTTCGCCGCCCAGGCCGCGGTGGCGCTGGCGAATGCCGACAGCTACGCGGCCAGTGTGAAGCTGGCCGGCCAGCTGCGTGAGGCCCTCGATGCTCGGGCGGTGATCGACCAGGCCATGGGCATCCTGGTCGGCAGGAACGGCTACAGCCTGAGGCTGGCCTTCGATGCCCTGCGGGCCCGGTCCCAGTCGGAGAACCGCAAGGTGCGCGACGTGGCCGACGGGGTCGTCCGCGCCGCCATCACGGTGGAGGACCTGGCCGGCTGAGCGGCCGGATCGTACACAAATGCGCGTAGCTTTTTACTAACGGGACACTACCGCGCATTTGTGCGCACCAGCGGTACATAAATGCGCGGTACCCTCCTGCTCCGGAAGAACGGCGCGCATTTGTGCACCCCGAGCCCCCCGAGCCCCTCGACCACCCCGAGCCCCCGACCACCCCGGGCCCCCGCACCCCCGAGACCCCCGAGCGGGTCAGGCCTTCAGCACCAGCCGTCGTCGGTGTCCTTGGAGTCGCGGCGCCGGCGCTTTTGGTCGCCCCGGCGCCGCTTGGCCTCGACCCGCCGGCGCTGCGACGCTCGGGTGGGCCGGGTCAGGCGCCGCGGCGCCTGGACGTGCAGGGCCCGCCACAGCCGTTCCTGGAGCCGGGCCACGGCCAGCTGGCGATTGCGGGCCTGGGAGCGCTCGTCGCTGGCCACCACGGTGACCACCGGTCCGAGGCGGGCCAGCAGCCGGGCCCGCAGCGCCGGCGGGAGGCTGGGGGAGCCCTCCACGTCGAATCGGACCTCGGCTCTGGTGTTCGACGTGTTGACGTGCTGGCCACCCGGTCCGCCCGACGCCGAGAACCGCCAGGCCAGCTCGGCCACGGGTACCACCACCCCGCCGGGCAGGACGATGGCGTCGCCGCTCACCGCCGGGCTGCCGGGGGCCCGCCCGGCGCCACCCCCCCCGCCACGGATCGGCCCGGCGCCACCCCCCCCGCCACGGATCGGCCCGGCGC
>JBOGGP010000352.1:0-2245 GCA_050744105.1 Acidimicrobiales bacterium | reverse complement strand
GAGGGCGAGTGTCCGGAACCTGGTGGCACCCTCGGCCATGGCGACCTGCCCGTCCCATCAGCTATCCGGCGCGGGGACCCTCCCCGCGCTCGACTCGGCGCGTGATTCTAGGGCAGCGGGCCGCACTTCGCCCACTCGGGCGCAGATATCCGGGGGTGCAGCAGAGGAAATCGATAGGAGGGGTAGCGAGGCTGGCTCGGCGGCCGGGCCGGCTCGCCCGAACCTCAGGCGGCGTTGGGCTTGACCCCGACCTTGGCGTTGGGCTTGACCCCGACCTTGGCGTTGGGCTTGACCCCAACCTTGGCGTTGGTGGCGATGCTCATGACTGGTGCCTCCTTGGGCAAATAGATGGCTGATGACCTGGGCCGCAGGACCCGAATACGGGGGGACAACCTGGTCCATACCGTACAAATAGCTACACGGGTCACTCCTCCGTAAGGAGGTCGTCAAGCGCCTGACTTGTGGGTGAAGGCGCAGGTGACGAGCGTGCTACGTGGTGATGCTGCTACTCAGTGTGACACAGGGCACATGGACAAGTCAAGACCCTCTTACGGATTTTTCTGCGAGGTGCAGACCGTGCCTATTTGTGGGGAACGTGGACCGGAGATGCCGCGCTTGGCGTGACACGACCGGCACCGGCGGTGAGCGGATGTCGGGACGCGAGGAGGGGGGAGCAGGGGGGAGCAGGGTGGCTGGAGGTGGCCGTCAACGCCGCCCACATGATCGACCGGGCGGGCTGGGCCACCACGTCCCAGCCGGGCCACCACCTCCGAGCTGGGCGACGTGGCCCCGCTCGAGCCGGCGCCACCGACGCGCCGTGGTGGTCGGCGGCGGCACCGTGGCCCGGCCGCCGGGCGAGCGAGCGAGCGGGCGACGGGAATCGAACCCGCATCAGAAGCTTGGAAGGCTCCGACTCTGCCATTGAGCTACGCCCGCGTGTCGTCCACAGGTTACGCCGGCGAGGGCGCCCGACGACACCCGGCCCCGGCCCCTGCGCCGGCCGGCCGACCGCTCGGTCGGTCGGTCGGCTGGTCGGCTGGTCGGGGAGAGGGGATTCGAACCCCCGGCCTCCTGCTCCCAAAGCAGGTGCGCTACCGCTGCGCTACTCCCCGTGGCCGCTCGGGTTGCCCGGGCACAGGCCAGACCACCGAGCGGCCGGACCACCGAGCGGCCAGACCACCGAGCGGCGCCGGCGTCACGCTAGTGCCCTGGCGGAGAGCCCCTTGCCGAGAGCCCCCTGGCCGGGAGACCTGGCGTGCTCGTCGGGTCGAGGCGCCAGGATGGACAGGCAGTCACCGTGCTCCCGGGTCGAGGAGCCAGGTTGGACAGGCAGTCACCGGACCTACACGCACGGCAAGGAGCTCGGAGGGGGCGCTACCTGCCCGAGCTCGGGCGGGAGTCGGGCCCGATTGCCTCGGCGCCCGGCCGGCGCCGGTACACTTCGCCCACCCATATGCGCAGCGCCATCGAGCCCCTCGAGGGCAACAAGGTCAAGGTCTCGGTCTCCGTCGACGCCGCCGAGTTCGAGGTGGCGGTGGACGCCGCCTTCCGCAAGATGGCCAGGGAGGTGCGCATCCCCGGGTTCCGTCCCGGCAAGGCGCCCCGGCGCATCCTGGAGGCCCGCCTGGGCAGGCAGAGCGGGCGCAGCGAGGCCCTGCGCGAGGCCCTTCCCGGGTACTACGCCAAGGCCATCCGGGACCACGACGTGGACGCCATCGCCCCGCCCCAGATCGACGTCACCGACGGCGAGGACCGGGGTCCGATCAGCTTCGACGCCGTGGTCGAGGTGCGGCCCCACCTCCAGCTGGTGGGCTACGGCGGCCTCCGGGTGGTGATGCCCGACCCCGAGGTCACCGAAGCCGACATCGGGGCCCGCATCGACCGCCTCCGGGCCAGCTTCGGCGAGCTGGCGCCGGCGGACCGCCCGGCCCGGCCGGGCGACACCCTAACGGTCAACCTGGCCGGCACCCGTGACGGAGCGGGCGTCGCCAGCCTGACGGTGGACGACTACTCGATCGAGGTCGGGGTGGGCGACGTGGCCCCCGAGGTGGACGACCACATGGCCGGGGCCCGGGCCGGCGACATCTTGAGCTTCGAGGCCACCCACCCCGACGGGCCTGTCCAGCTGCGGGTGCTGGTCAAGGAGGTGCAGGAGAAGATCCTGCCCGAGGTCACCGACGAGTGGGTGTCGGAGGCGTCGGAGTTTGACACCGTGCAGGAGCTGCGGGCCGACATCGTCGGCCAG
>JBOGGP010000351.1:0-2254 GCA_050744105.1 Acidimicrobiales bacterium | reverse complement strand
GGCGCGCCCGCCCCTGCGGGGGCCGGGGACGCTCACGGCCAGGCCGGCCCAGCGGGCGCGCCCGCCGCTCCGGGCGCCGGGGACGCTCAGCGACCGGAGGGCCGGTAGGGGCCGGACACCAGGTGCTCAATGGTAGTTGCGTAGCCGGCCGGGGTCTCGGTGACGTCGACCTGGAGGTGGGCAAGGCCGTCGAGCGAGTACGCCATCGTGTAGCCGGCGTGGTCCACCACGTAGCCACCTCCGGGTCCTTCGGCCACCTCCGACGACGACGGCGGCATCCCCACCTCCTGCTCGGCCTGGTGGATCTGGGCCAGCGACCCGGTGAGACCTACGAACGAGGGGTCGAACTTGTCCAGCCACGCCCGAATCACCGCCGGCGTATCACGGGCGGGGTCGGTCGTCACGAAGGCCACGGTCACCTTCTGGCGGTCGGCGGCGGGCATGCGCCCGAGGGCGGCGGCGGCGAGAGCCATGTTGATCGGGCAGGTGTCGGGGCAGTTGGTGTAGCCGAAGTAGACGAGGGTGACCCGCCCCGCCGTCCGGGCGGCCAGGTTGTACGGCTGGCCCGCGGTGTCGGTCAGGGTCAGGTCCGGCTTGGCCGGGGCGTGCCCGGCGGGCAGGACGGTGGCGCCGGGGTAGTAGGTGCTGGACTGGGCCGAGCCGGCCACCTGCCTCACCGAGGCGATGGCACCGGGCGGGGGCCCCGACGCCCTGGGCCCGGCCAGGCGCTGTCCGGCGACGAACGCCCCCACCAGGACCACGGCGGTCACCGGGCCGACCACCAGCCAGGGGACCCGCCGGCGGGCGGGCCCGGGCGGGCCATGACCGCCGCCGGCTCCGGTGGGGGGCGTCGAGACGTCGGGCTCGGCGTCGACGGATGCGCCAGGTCTCACAACCAAGTAGTACCACCTGGCCCCGAAAAGGTTCCAGCACGCCGTCCAGCGCGAGCCGACCTGCCGCCGCCGTGCCGACCCCGGCCCGCCGGCCCTGAGCGGCCCACGCGCCCCGGCCCGAGGCGCCCCGGCCCGCTCGGCCATTACCATGGAGCGGGGGCCGGCGGACACCCGACCCAGCGCCCACCCAGAGAGCCGAGATCCAGGAGCACCCAATCAAGGAGCAGCAGGTGACACTCGCCGACTTCCAGGTCAAGGATCTCGGCCTGGCCGGGTTCGGCCGCAACGAGATCCGCCTGGCCGAGCACGAGATGCCAGGGCTGATGGCCATGCGGGCCGAGTACCGCTCCGCCCAGCCCCTGCGCGGGGCGCGCATCGCCGGATCGCTGCACATGACGGTGCAGACGGCGGTGCTGATCGAGACCCTGGTGGCCCTGGGCGCCGACGTGCGCTGGGTGAGCTGCAACATCTTCTCCACCCAGGACCACGCGGCGGCGGCCACCGTGGTCGGGCCCCGGGGGACCCCTGACACCCCCGCCGGCGTCCCCGTGTTTGCCTGGAAGGGCGAGTCCCTGGAGGACTACTGGCGCTGCACCGACCGGCTCTTCGACTTCCGTGACGGGGACGGGCACCCCGTCGGGCCCAACCTCGTCCTCGACGACGGCGGCGACGCCACCCTGCTGGTGCACAAGGGGGTCGAGATCGAGATGGCCGGGGCCGTGCCCGTCGAGGCAACCGACGACGGCGAGGAGCACCGGACCATCCTCGACACCCTGCGCCGGAGCCTGGCCACCGATCCGGGGCGCTTCACCCGCCTGGCCGGCGGCATCGCCGGGGTCAGCGAGGAGACCACCACCGGCGTCCACCGGCTGTACCAGCTGGCCGAGCGGGGCCAGCTGCTGTTCCCGGCCATCAACGTCAACGACTCGGTGACCAAGTCGAAGTTCGACAACAGGTACGGCTGCCGCCACTCCCTGATCGACGGCCTCAACCGGGCCACCGACACCCTGATCGGAGGCAAGGTGGCCGTGGTCTGCGGCTACGGAGACGTAGGGAAGGGATGCGCCGAGAGCCTGCGGGGCCAGGGGGCCAGGGTGGTCGTCACCGAGATCGACCCCATCTGCGCCCTCCAGGCGGCGATGGACGGCTACCAGGTGGCTCGGCTCGACGAGGTGGTCGGCTCCGCCGACTTCTTCGTGACCTGCACCGGCAACAAGGACATCGTCCTGGCCGGGCACATGGCAGCCATGAAGCACCAGGCCGTGGTCGGCAACATCGGGCACTTCGACAACGAGATAGACATGGCCGGCCTGGAGGCGTTTCCCGGCATAGCCAGGACCGAGATAAAGCCCCAGGTGCAC
>JBOGGP010000350.1:0-2277 GCA_050744105.1 Acidimicrobiales bacterium | reverse complement strand
GTTGCCCACCTCGTAGCCGCAGTTGACGCAGTACCAGACCTTCCTGCTCACATCGTCTCCTCAGGCATCCGTCTCCTCAGGCATCCGTCTCCTCAGGCATCCGTCTCCTCAGGCATCCGTCTCCTCGGAAAGCACGTGGCGGGCCAGGAACGAAGCGATTCGCTCCAGCTCGTCGGCCACCACCTCGGGCCGCGACCAGCCGTGGCCTTCCCCTTCGTAGACGTGGTACTCGACCGTCCCGCCGGCGCCGGCCACCGCAGCCACCAACGCGTCGGACTGGCTCCTCGGCACGACCGGGTCGGCGCCCCCGTGCAGGACCAGGACGGGCACGGCGATCCCACCAGCCCAGGCGATCGGTGATCGGGCCCGGTACAGCCCCGCCGCCTCGGGTAGATCCCCGATCAGCCCGGCGGAGTAATGGGCCTCGAAGCGCCGGGTCCTCGACTCCAGGTCGGCCAGGTCCGCCACGCCGTAGAGGTCCACCCCGGCGGCGCACAGAGTCGGGTAGCGGGCCAGCACCCCGAGGGCGACGAGGCCGCCCGACGAGGCCCCCATGACGGCGACGCGGCCCGGGTCCCCCCATCCACGGCTCGCCGCGGCCCGCACGCCGGCGGCCACGTCGTCGACGTCGAGGTCCCCCCAGCGCCCCCGCAGCGCCTGGGCATAGGCCCGTCCGTAGCCAGTGGAGCCCCGCGCGTCCACTCGCAGGATGTTCCAGCCCCTGTTGGTGAAATAACAAACCCGCCGGTCGAATCGGACCGTATGCTGGCCGGCCGGCCCGCCGTGGGCCCAGACGACAAGCGGGTTGGCCTCCTCGACTTCAACGGCGGCTCGGTAGAGGTGGCCGAAGACGGTGGGGCCGACCCCGGTCACGTCCTCGCCCAGCCAGGTAACGGGCTCGGGCTCGACCAGTCCCGCCGCCTCGAAGCCGGCGACGGGGCCGCGGGCGATGGCGCGGCGCGCGCAGCGAAGCGGCCCCTCAGGGGCCGCCAGGTCCCACACCACCACCTGGTCGGGGGTGCGGGCGCCGCTGCGCACGCCGGCCAACCGGCCGGCGCGCCACGACAGGCCCCACCACCAGCCCCGGTCGAGCTCCTCCACCTCTCCAGTCGAGGCATCGGCCAGGCATAGCCGCCCGAAGCCGCGTTCGTTGCGGCAGAAGGCCACCCGGGAGCCGTCGGGCGACCACGTCCAGCTCCCCTGCCCCGGCCCCCAGGTCGGGGCGCCGTGCTCGAAGGCCTCGTCGACGAGCACCCGCGCCGCCGAGCCGTCCCGATTGGCCACCCACAGGTTGAGCCAGCCGGTGGCGTCGCAGAGAAAGCCCACCCGCGTCCCGTCGGGAGAGGGCCGGGGCTGGCCCACCGACGACCCCTCCGGCGTGGCGATCACCCCGACGCCGCCACCCGGCTCCACGAACCCGATACGGCTGGTGTCCCAGGCCATGGCGGGGACGTCCCACTCGTGCCAGTACAGGGAGCCGTCCGGGGCCCATGCCGGGTCGGCGCAGAAGTCGGCCCGGCCGTGGCGCTCTGGCACCCCGCCGGCACCGCCGCCGATGGGGGCCACCAGCACCGAGGCGTCGTCGCAGCAGTAGGCGACCCGGCTGCCGTCAGGTGACACGGCCGGCGCGGCGGCGGGGCCGGCGCCGGCCACCAGCCCGGCCGGCCCTCCCGCCAGGTCCTGGCGATACAGCCTGCCGTCGGCGCCGGCCACCACGAAGCCCGAGCCGTCCGCCAGCCAGTCGAAGACCCCGGAGCCGTCGGCCCTCGAGGAGCGGACCGGGTCGGACGACACCACCAGCTCGGGGCCGCCGGCCGCCGGCGCCACGACCAGGGCGGCGACGCCGGCCGAGGTGGCCACCCATGCCAGCAGTGACCCGTCGGGCGACAGCCGGGCGTCGCCCACCACCCGGCCCCGGGCGCACATGGCGGCGCTGACCCGCATCGGCATCCGACCATGATGGCCGATCGCACCACTGGGGATTCGCCCGAGGCTGGGTTTGGGCCTGCTCGTCGAGGTGGTGGGCGGCCCCAGGCGGCGTCGTGATCGACCAGCGGCACCTGGCCGATCGAGAGGGCGGGGCGTTCGAGTCTGACCCACGGTGCTACCCGGAGGGGCTCGTCCGCCGGCTTTTGCGGGTCTTCTGACGTTTCTGGGGGTCGGTTCAGTCCAAATTGTGGCGTCGCCGGGTAGCTCCAGCTCGAACGCTGGAAGCCTCGATGTGAACGAGCGAAGCGGTGTCCGGCCGAGTGGCGAGGTCCGCGCTGGCAGCTGATT
>JBOGGP010000349.1:0-2281 GCA_050744105.1 Acidimicrobiales bacterium | reverse complement strand
CCGCTCGAAGCCCGCTCACCCGAGCACCGTCAGTCGCCGCGTTATGCCGACCTCACCGAGCCGAAACCCCAGCAACCACAAGGGGTTCCGGCCCCAGGTCGGCATAACGAGGGAGCCGGCATAATAGGCGCTATGCCGATGTCGGCATAGCGATTACAACCACTCGCAGGCCTACGTCGACCAGGTGCTGGCCCTGGCCCAGACCTACGCCGCCTCCAAGGCGACCGTGGTGGCCGCCGGCACGGCCGGGGCGACCGACGTCGACTGGGCGCTGGCCCAGGTGGGGACGCCCTACATCTGGGGCGGGGAGACCCCGGGCGTCGGCTTCGACTGCAGCGGCTTGGTCCAGACGGCCTACAAGGTGGCGGGCATCTCGTTGCCCCGGGTCGCCCAGGACCAATACGACGCCGGACCACAGCTGCCGCCGGGCACGCCCCTCGAACCGGGCGACCTGGCGTTCTTCGGCGGTGGGCCGAGCGACGTGACCCACGTCGGTCTGGTGGTGAGCCCCGGGGTCATGGTCGACGCCCCCTACACCGGGGCCGACGTCCGGGAGGACTCGTTCCCGACCACGATCGGCGCGGCGTTCGGGAGCGACGTGGTGGTCGGATTTACCCGCCCGTCGGCCTGATCCGGCTCGGGACGCCGACCGCGCTCCGCCTCCGAACGCCCGCCGGACCGGGGCCAGGCGATCGGGATCGACCCGCCACCAGATCCAGCGTCCCCGCTTCTCACCGACGAGCAGCCCGGCCTCGGGCCAAGATGAAGGGCGTGTCGACCGCCGAACCGCCGATCACCGATCAGCGGCGACGCCTCCGGCGAGCCGGGTTCGTCCTGGAAGGGAGCACCCTGGCCTGGAACGTCGTCGGCATCGTCGTCCTCGCCGTCGCCGCCGTCACTGCCCGCTCGGTCGCCCTCGCCGGGTTCGGTCTCGACTCGCTCATCGAGATCGGGACCAGCACCGTCGTCATCTGGGAGCTCTCGGGCACCGGCGAGGACCGCCAGCGCCGAGCGCTGCGCATCATCGGCGTCGCCTTCGGGCTGCTCGGCCTCTACCTCGCCGTGCAGTCCACCACCGTCCTGGCCCTGGGCTTCCACCCCCGTCACAGCACCCTCGGCATCGTCTGGACGGCCCTCACCGCTTTCGCCATGTTCGCCCTCGCCTTCGGCAAGGCACGGGTCGGCCGGGCGCTCGACAACCCGGTGCTGCAGACCGAGGGCCGGGTCACCCTCATCGATGGGCTTCTCGCCACCGCCGTCCTCGCCGGGTTGGTCCTCAACGCCGCCCTCGGCTGGTGGTGGGCCGACCCTCTCGCCGGCTACATCCTCCTGGCCTACGCCGCCAAGGAGGCTTCGACGGTCTTCCGCCACTGACGGCGGTGCCCACCGCAGCGCCGCTCGACCGACGACCCGTTCAACCGCGGCCGTGAGCCGCAGCGCGCGTCTCTGGGCCGTGTTGGTCGCCAACCTCGCACTCGTCGGCGTCCTGATCGCCGTCGGCGTCGCCGCGCACTCTCTCGGCGTGTGGGCCGAGGGGGCCGACTACCTGGCCGACGCCGCCGCCATCGCCGTCTCCTTGCTCGCCATCCGCCTCGCCGGACGACCGTCCACGCCAAGGCACCCGAATGGCTACCCCCGAGCCACCCGTTACGCCGCGCTCGTCAACGCCGGCTGGCTCCTCGTCCTCAGCCTCCTCGTCGCCGCAGGCGCCTCCGAGCGACTGGTGACGGGCGCTCACGAGGTCCACGGCCTGCCGGTCCTCATCGTCAGCGGCATCGCCGCCGCCGTCATGTTCGCGGGAGCGCTCCTCCTCGGCGGCGACATTGACGGGGACGAGGAAGACGAAGACCGCGACGACCAGGACCTGAACATGCACGCGGTGCTCCTCGACACCGCCGCCGACGCCGCCGCAGCCGCTGGCGTCGCCCTCGCCGGCGCCGTCATCTACGCCACCAAGGGCACCTACTGGCTCGACCCCACCGTGGCGCTGGTCATCGCCGCTATCGTCGGCTACCACGCCACCCGCTTGCTCTTCCGCATCCGCAGCGCCCTCGCCAACTGAGCGGGCGAGACGCGTCAGGGAGCCTCGCCATTGCCCGCCAGGCTCACGCGCCTCGGATCGGATGGAGCCCGCTACCAGCTCTTTGGTCGGGGACGGAACGTGTCAAGGGGTAGTTGCCGATTTTGCTAGTTGAGTTCGGTGCGGATAGTGGGCTTGTTGATCCAGGCCGAGGCAGGCAGTGTGGGGGCGACGGGTGCCTTGTTGAAGAACCGTTCAGGA
>JBOGGP010000348.1:0-2283 GCA_050744105.1 Acidimicrobiales bacterium | reverse complement strand
GATGGGCTCTACTGGGGGCCGGAACGTGAAACGACCGCCCCTCGGGGCGGTCGAGCGCGGCACCGGCGGGTCGGTGGGTTGCGCTCAGCAGGTAATAACGCCTACCGGAGGGCGACCGGTGACGCCGGGCCGGGCGGGGGTGAGGATCATCGCCTTCCATGATCCCGCGTCGTGAGCCGGCCGTCAACTGGGGGGCCGGTGGCGTGGCGGTAGCGTGGGTGGTCATGGCTGGTACGCAACTGACCCAGGACACGCTCGACCGTCTGTCGGCCGAGCTCGGAGACCTCAAGACCCGGGGACGGGTCGAGATCGCCCGGGCCATCGAGGCCGCACGCGCCCTCGGGGACCTTTCGGAGAACGGCGACTACCACGCCGCCAAGGACGCCCAGGGCAAGATGGAGGGCCGGATCCGCCAGCTTCAGGCCATGCTCGAAGGGGCCACGCTGGTAGACGCCTCGGCCGTCCCCGCCGGCGAGGTGACCACCGGGATCGTCGTCGGGCTGCGCTACGGGGGCGACGACGACCTGGAGCGGTACCTGATCGGCTCCATCGAGGAGAGGCGCGACGCCGTCTCGGTCATCTCGCCCGCCTCCCCGCTCGGCCGGGCCCTGATCGGCCACCGGGTAGGGGACTTCGTCTCCTACGACGCCCCGAGCGGCAAGCTCGAGGTCGAGGTCGTCGAGGTGGGCGAGGCCGGCGGCCCCGGCCAGGCCGGCGGCTGATCGGTGACCGGGACCGGGTGCCCCTCGGCGCCCGGGCCTGCCTGTCCGACGCCAGCAGCGGGGCCCTGGTGGCCGCCGACGGGACCATCGACTGGTGGTGCCCGGGCCGCTTCGACGCGCCGGCGGTGCTGTCCCGCCTGGTCGACCCGGCGGGGGGCGCCCTTGGCACCGCCCCCGCTCAGCCCGGCGGCGCCGCCCCCGGGCCCGGCGCCCAGGCCTATCTGGCCGGGACCAACGTGGTGCGCACCGTCCACGGCGCCACCGAAGCCTGGCTGGAGGTGGTC
Organism: Acidimicrobiales bacterium; assembly: GCA_050744105.1. Lineage (GTDB taxonomy): Bacteria > Actinomycetota > Acidimicrobiia > Acidimicrobiales > Palsa-688 > JBOGGP01. The sequence continues at coordinate 1,277 of JBOGGP010000348.1, read as the reverse complement.
GACTTCATGCCGTGGTCGGGCCCCGGCACCGCCGCCCCGGGCCGCATCGTCCGCCTGCTGACCGCCCGGCGGGGGCCGGTGGTGGTTGCCGTCGACGTCGCCCCCGGGGCCGGGTACGGACCTGCCCGGGACGTCTCGGCGTGGTCGGAGGGGGTGGCCTTCGACCGCACCGTGGTGCGCACCGGCGTGGCCATGCGCCCCCTCGCCTCGGGGACGGCCGGGGCTCGCCACCCGAGCTGCCGCGGCCTGTGGCAGGGGCAGCTGGCCCTCGACGCCGGCCAGTCGGCGGTGGTCACCGTCGACCGGGAGGGCCCTGCGCCCGTGGTGGCCCTTAGCCCCGACGGCGCCCACCGGGAGCTCGAGCGCACCGTCGCCGCCTGGCGCAGCTGGCTGGCCGGCGCCGAGGTCGACGGCCCGTGGGCGCCGGCGGTGGCCCGGTCCCTGCTGGCCGTCCGTGGCCAGAGCGTCGGTGGCGCCCCGGCCGCTGCGGCCACCACCTCCCTGCCCCGCGTGCCGGGCGGCGAACGCCAGTGCGACGGGCGGGTGGCGCGGACCCGCGACGCCGCCGCCGCCGCCCTGGCCTGGGCCCGCGTCGGCCTGGCCGAGGACTCCGAAGCGGCCGAGCGGTGGCTGCGTGCCGCCCTGGCGGCCGACGGTGGGAACGGGGCTGGGAAAGACCGGCCGTCGACGGTTGCACCGGCGGGGGGGGCAGCGCCGGCCGCCGGCGACGCCTCGGAGCCCGAGGCGTGGGGCCCGTCAGCGGTGCTCGCCCTCGACGGCGGGCCGGCCCCCGAGCTGACCGAGCTGGGCCTGGCCGGCTGGCGAGGATCGCGCCCCGTGGTGGTAGGGGCCCCGGCCGGGCGCCTCGACCTCGACCTCACCGGCGACTTCTGGGCAGCGGTGACCGCGGCGGCCGGGCCGGCGGGAGCGAGCCCCCTGCCCGGAGCGGGCCCCCTGACCGGGCAGTGGCCGGCGCTGGCGGCATGGGCCGACTGGCTGGCCGCCAACTGGTCCCGGCCCGACGTCGGGGTGTGGGGATCGGGGGCCGCCGGGACGCCGGCCGGCGCCGGGCCGGCGCCGCGCTGCGGTGCCGCCTCCCGCGTCCAGGTGTGGCGGGCTCTCGACCGGGCCACCCGCCTGGCCCGGGCCGCCAACCCCCTAGACCTCTCCGCCATCCCCTGGCAGCAGGCGGCGGTGGCGACGCGGCGCTGGCTGGAGGGCCGGGCCGCCCCCGACGGCTCCCTCGCCGGGGGGGGCGGGGGCCCACGGCCGGGCGC
>JBOGGP010000347.1:0-2285 GCA_050744105.1 Acidimicrobiales bacterium | reverse complement strand
GGCCCAGCCCGGTCCCACGCCCCCGCCCGGCCCCGGCTTCGTCGGCGGGGGGGCGGGCTTCGCCGGCCCCGCTGCGGGCGGCGGCGCCGCTTTGGGAGGATCAGCCACCACCGCCTGCCCCAACTGCGACGCCGGCAACCCGGCGGGGGCCAGGTACTGTGCCTCCTGCGGCGCCTCGATGGCGCCGCCGGCCCTCACCTGCTCCAACTGCCAGGCGGCCAACCCCTCCGGCGCCCGGTTCTGCGCCACCTGCGGCCACGCCCTCGGGCCCCAGCCAGTCCTGTGCCCGTCGTGCGGGACCGAGGCTGGTCCGAGCAGCCGATTTTGCCCGTCGTGCGGCACGGCCATCGCCCCGGCCGCCGCCGCCGCCCACCCCTCCGGCGGCGGCCCGTCGAAGGAGGCTTAGCACCACGGGCGGCCCGGCCCTGCACGCGGCTCACCCCGGCGCCGCCCAGCTGGTGGCCCTGGCCGCGCTGGTCGGCCGCGCCGGCGGGGGGCAGGGCTTCGACGGCGGCGGCGGCGGCGGGGGCGGCCTCGGGGGCGGCCTCGGTGGGTCCGGCCTCGGGCGCGGGGGAGTCGGGGGCGGTGGAGGCTTCCTGTTCTTCGGCGGCGGCGGCGGGGGCGGCGGATCGGTGGCGACCGTCGTGGTCGTGGTCCTGGTGCTGGCCGTGGTCGGTGTGGTCGCGCTGCGGGCCGCCTCCCGCTCGTCCCGCTACTCTCGCTGGCGCCGGTCGCCGGGGGCGCCCGGGCCGTCCGAGGTGCCCCCGCCGGAGATCCGCCCGTCGGAGGGGACCTGGCAGGGTGACGACCGGCCGGCCATCGAGACCGTCCCTGCCGACCTGTTCCCGGGCAGCCGGCCGGCGCCGGCGGGCCCGGGCGGGCCGGCGCCGGCGGGCCCAGACGAGGGGTTGGCCGCCATCGCCGCTCGGGACCCCGGCTTCGACCGGGAGGGCTTCCTCCAGGAGGTGCAGCGCACCTTCTTCGTGGTGCAGGAGGCGTGGACCCAGCGCAAGCCGGACATGAGCCGCCAGGTCATGGCCGACGCCCTGTGGCAGGAGCACCGGGCCCAGATCGAGGCCCAGCTGACCGCCCACCACCACAACGTCCTCGACGACCTGGCGGTGGGCTCGGTCACCATCCGCTCCGCCCGCACCGACGCCGGCCACGACACCGTCGTCGTCCGTGTCACCGCCGCCTCGGCCGACTACGAGGTGGACGACGAGCGCGGCCGGGTGGTCCGGGGCCACCGCGACGTTCGCCAGTGGCGGGAGGACTGGACCTTCCAGCGCTCGGCGTCGGCCACCACGCCGACCGGTGGGGGGACGATGTCGGCCCGCTGTCCCAACTGCGGCGCCCCCCTGGATCTCGACCTGGCCGGCGTCTGCCACTACTGCCGGGCCCCGGTGTCGTCGGGGGCCTACGACTGGGTGCTGGCCCGCATCGCCCAGGTCGGCGTCTGACCCCACGCCAGGGCGGGTGCTAGTTGCTAGTTGCTAGTGCCGGCGCCGGGGCGTGGACGGGCGCTAGTTGCTAGTGCCGGCGTCGGGGCGTGGACGGGCGCTAGTGCTGGTGGCCCGCCGGCGCCGGGGCGTGGACGCGCGCCGGCACGGGCGGCCCCAGGCCGGCGGCGGCCAGGCGGCGGGGCAGCGTCCAGTCCAGGATCTGCTTGTAGACCGAGAGGATCTCGTAGCCGTAGTTGGGATTTGTGGCCCAGGTGCCCGACAGTGAGATCCACGTGGTACAGCAACCACCCACCCCGACCGGCCCGACCAGTGGGGTGGGCACGAGGACGGGGGAGGCGTAGGCGTCGAGCAGCTGGAGCTGGGCGCTGACCCCGGCCATGGCGCTGGAGAACCTCCAGCCATGGGCGCACGAGTCGCAGGCGCCGATGCCGGCGAAATTGTTGTCGGCCTCGGTCACCTGCCCGTAGGCGGGGAAGGAGAAGTAGCCCGTCTCCACGACGGACTGGGCAAAGGCCACGTCGCCCCGCACCCCGGTCCGGCCCGATGCCTTCAGGTAGTCGGCGGCCAGCACCTCGATGGGGACGGTCGTGTTGGCCCGGTGGCCGGCGCCGGTGAACCACCCGCTCAGCTCGGCAGCGGTCAGGGTCGGCGGCCCGAGGACGCTCGGCGAGGCCACCGAGGCGTCGGCTGCCGACACCTGGGTGGCCCGTCCCGCCTCGGGGGAGGGCAACGGCGGCGTCGTCACCTGGGCCGGCGGGGCGTGGGCCGGCCGGCGGGCGGCCGGCGGGGAGGCGGCCGGCGGGGCTGCGGCCGGCTGGGTGG
>JBOGGP010000346.1:0-2315 GCA_050744105.1 Acidimicrobiales bacterium | reverse complement strand
CTGGCTGGTCGACCGCATCAGTCTCACCTTCTTAGCCTATCACTATAGCGATACTTACGCAAGCCTCCAGATCGAAGAAAACCCGGTCGGACCAGGGCCTTCTCAGTCGACTACCGGAGGTCTGAGACTCCCGTCATCGGGTTCTGTGACGAGGGACGGTCGGGTCTCTTCGAGGTAGCGGTCCACCCAGGCCAGGGCCCGCTCCCCGATGGGGACCATGCGGTCCTTACCTTGGCGGACCATGAGCGTCTGGCGGGCGGCGTCGATGTCGAACCCGGCCAGATGGGCCAGCTCGGAGCGTCTGATCCCGGTGGAGTAGAGCACCTCCAGCATGGCCCGGTCCCGTATCCCTGTCAGGCTGTCGAGGTCGGGCCCGGCCAGGACTGCCTCGGCCTCGGCGGCGGTCAACGGCGGTTTCGATAGACGGTGTTCGACCTTGGGCAGTTCGACCTCCGACGCCGGGTTGTAGAGCACCACATTCGCCCGCGCCGCCCATTTGAAGAACGCCCTGACCGCAGTCGCCATCGCCGTTCAAACTCTTCCCAGAGGGCAACCCGAGGACCCGACCGCAGGGAGGGCCGCAGGGGCGCCAGGACAACCGAGCGCAGCGAGGGTGTCAGCCCACCCTGGCAGCCGACCGGGCGGAGCGATTCAGGTGGCGAAGTGGACGGCCAGGCCGAGCCCGGCAGCACCCGCAGCGACCGACGGCCCCACGTTGTTCGGGGTGCCGAACCACAGATCGGCCCGGTTGGCGACACCGGCGGCGAGGATCTCGGCGTTACGCCACCCGCCCCCGAAACGGGCGGCCAGGCGGGCGGCGTCATCGAGCAGCGGTCGGGGGTCGAGGACCTGGAGGACCTCGGGGTGCGGCCAGCGCAGAGACGAGCGGTCCGGTTCGGGTAGCGGGGAGAGGATGCGGGTGAGTTGGCCGCCCCGGGGATTGTGCAACGCCTGGAGCAGCCGCCAATGGCCCATCGTCGGCAACGCCACCGCGTCGTCGGGCATGGCGCCGGGCCACTGTCCCAAGATGACGCGCACCGCCAGGTACTCGTCGACGATGATCACCCCGGCCGCCTTCGGGTCAGTCGAGGTGGGGTTGGGGGCCGCCGCCAAGGTCGGGGTCTTCGGCGGAGACGCGGTCCAACTCGGCTTGAAACTCGCCCATCAGATCACCGGCCACCAGGCGCATCAGGATTGCCCGTCCCTCGGGGGTGACCCGGGGGTCACCGGCCCGGCGCCGGCGCCGTCGTTCCTCAAGCAACTCCTCACCAACACTCACGCCCACCAGTCTGCCGCACGGCTGTGACGATCTGGCCATCACGTTTCTTCTTCAGCTGCCAGCCGCCGCTCAGCGGCCATGTCGGGGGGCGTCTCGTTCGACGGCTCGGCGGGTTTGGCGGTTGGGGTTTGGCCTGCTGGTTCTCGCCGGCGGGCTGGTCGAGGCGGTGTTGCCTGTTGGCGGCGCTCACCGTCAGGGGAGCCAGGCCCGAGCAACCGCCGTCTATTGCTCGGACCACATGGATTCAGGGCACCCCCAGGAGCCCCGGTGTCAGCGATGTCGACCGATGTGCTGAAGGACCCGGTGGCGTCGGCGACAACGCTGGGGTCGAGGGTGCTGACGGTCCCGTCGGTGGCGTCGAACTGGATGGAGAAAGCAGTGTTCGGGGTCAGCCCGTTGGCGGCGACAGTGACGGTGTCCTCGTTGTACTCGGGCACTTGGAACTGTCCGCTGCCAACTTCGACGTTGGCCACGCCGTTGGCCGGATTGTCCGCCGCAAGAGTGGCCGGTCCCACATCGACGGCATTGGTGGCGTAGACGGCGAAGTAGTAGTAGGCCCCGCTGGCCAGGCCGCCTATCGTGGCGCTGCCGGAGGTGGCGGGGACCGTCGCACCACTATAGGAGGGGCACTGCGGCTCCATGGCGACGGTGCAACTGGTGATGGGCGAACCGTTGGACGTGGCTGGGCTCCAAGCGAGGGTTGCGGTGGTGGTCGAGCCGTCGACGGTGGTCGTCTTGCCTCCGAGCGAAGCGCTCACGGTATAGACGGTGATGGCGCTGCCACCGTCGCCCGGTGCCCCGCCCGGCTGGGCTGGCGGGGGGGACCAGCTGACCGTGGCCACGCCCTGGTCCGGCCCGGCCAGCGCGCTGACATCGACCGGGGCGTAGGGCGGCCCGGCGGCGGTGACCTTGCAAAAGATCGTCGAATTTCCCCACTGTCGATCGCCGAAATTCCCCAGGTGTCGAGCTGAATGGTGGGCTGGGTGGAGGGTAGCTCAGCGGCTGGCGATCACCTCCTCACCGAGGAGTTCGGCGA
>JBOGGP010000345.1:0-2327 GCA_050744105.1 Acidimicrobiales bacterium | reverse complement strand
GGGCCGGCGGGCGGGGCTGGGCCGGCGGGCGGGGCTGGGCCGGCGTGACCAGCCTGCTCGCCGTCGCCCTGGCCGCGGCCGTAGGGGCTCCGGCCCGTCTGGTGGCCGACCGCTGGGTCACCGCCCGCCGGCCCGGGACCTTCCCCGGCGGCACGTTTGCCGTCAACGCCAGCGGGACGCTGCTGCTCGGCCTCGTCACGGGTCTGGCCCTCTACCACGGCCTCGGCGACCTGCCCACCAAGGTGCTCGGCACCGGCTTCTGCGGTGCCTACACCACCTTCTCGACGTTCTCCTTCGAGACGGTGCGACTGGTCGAGGAGGGCGAGTGGCCGGCGGCGGCGGTCAACCTGGGCGGGAGCCTGCTGGTCGGCCTGGCGGCCGGCGCCGCCGGCCTGGCCCTGGCCGCCGTCCTGTGAATGGGCTGGAGCCATAGCGGGCCGCCGAGCCCCCGGCAGGCGGGGCGCTACCAAGGCGAGCGTTGCTTCGTTGACTGAATTTTGAGTGTCCACACTGGTCAAGACCTCAACAGAGTCAACGAAGCAACGCTCGTCTTAGTAAGCGGGGACGGGCTGGTGGTAGAACACTCGTTCGACCACCCGCCGGGCCCGGCGGGTCAGCCGGCGGTACTTCTCGCGAAGCAGGGCCGGTGAGGTGCCCAGGCTGCGGGCCAGGGCGGTGAGATGGGGCCCGGTGGAGGGGAGGGCATCGGCCGGCCCGCCGCGCACCAGGAAGAGCCGGTTGCGGGTGGCCTCGCAAAACCGGTAGGCCTCGACCAGGGCGGCGGCGTCCGCGGGCGCCAGGGCACCGACCTTCGCCAGGGCCCCCAGGGCGTCGACGGTGCCGGGGAGGGCCACCTGGTGGAGGAGCTGGAGGAGCTGAGCCGTCCACTCGACGTCGGAGAGCGACCCCGGTCCCAGTTTGAGGTGGAACTGCGGATCCTCGCCGGCCGGGATCCTCTCGCGCTCCATCCTGGCCTTCATCCGCCGGACCTCGCGGGCGTCGGCTGGGCTGAACGGCCGACCCCAGACAAACCCGGCGGCCAGGGCGGCGAAGCGTCGGCCCACCCCGGCGTCGCCGGCCACGAAGCGGCCGCGCAGGAGGGCCTGGCGCTCCCACGCCTGGGCCCACCTCCGGTAGTAGGTGGCGTAGGCGTCGAGGCTGCGGGCCAGCGGTCCCTGGCGACCCTCGGGACGCAGCCCGATGTCGAGGGTGTACAGCCGCGCCGCCGGGGTCTCGCCGTTGACGAGGCGCAGCAGCGAGGTCGCCGCCCCCTCGGCGGCGCGGGCGGCCTCGGCGGCGGCGCCGGCCGGCAGGGGGTCTTCGTTTTCCCCTCCGAACACCAGCAGCACGTCGAGGTCGGACGCGTACGCCAGCTGTGACCCACCCAGGCGGCCCATGCCGATCACGGCGAGGGGCACCTGGGGGTCGACCTCGGTCACGGCGGCGGCCAGGGTGGCCTCGGCCAGGTCGGCCAGCGCCGTCCCGGTGGCCTCCAGCCCGTCCAGGCCCAGGACGTCCCGGGCGGCGACGCGCAGGAGCTGGCCGGACTGCCAGTGCCGCAGCCCGTGGGCGCGGGGACCCGGGCCGCTGCGCCAGGACAGGACGCGCCCGACCCTGCCGTCGAGGTCGGTCCTGGTCGCCGAGGCCAGGGTGGTGCCGTCGGCCAGGCCGGCGAGGGAGTCGGGGTGGCGCTGGAGATCCCGCACGAAACGGGGCCCGGTGCCGAGCAGGGCGCACAGCCGCCGGGCCGCCTCGGGCGACTCACGGCACATGGCGCTCAGGCGGTCGCGGCGATGGGAGTCGTCGGTCAACGACCGCAGCCCGAGCAGGCCGAGGTCGGGGTCGGGGGACTCCGACAGCCAGTCGAGCAGGAGGGGGAGCAGCTGGGCCATGAGCGCCGAGCTGCGCGACAGTCCGCGGGTGAGCTCGACCACGGCGCGGCGGGTCCGATCGGCGTCGCTGAAGCCGAAGGCGGCCAGGCGGTCAGCGGCCGCGTGGGGCGCCAGGACCGCCGGCGCGCCAGGACCGGCCGGCGCCGGGGCCGCTCCGGGGGCACCGGCGGTGAAGGCCTCGAGCAGCGGGCGGAAGAAGAGGCGCTCGTGGATCGACCGCACGGTGGCCCGGTGGTGGCCGAGGTCGTCGTGGAACCTGGCCAGGGCGGTCGTCGCCGGTCCGTCACGGAAGCCGAGCACCCGGGCCAGCCCCCTGCGGGCCTCGGCGCCGGCGGGCAGGGTGTGGACCTGCTGGTCCTCCCGCAGCTGGAGGCGATGCTCCACGGCGCGCAGGAAGCGGTAGGCCTCGCTCAGAGCGTCGCCGTCGGCCTGGGC
>JBOGGP010000344.1:0-2376 GCA_050744105.1 Acidimicrobiales bacterium | reverse complement strand
GGCCACCACGGCCCCGCCGGCCACCACGGCCCCGCCGGCCACCACGGCCCCGCCCGCCACCACGGCCCCGCCCGCCACCACGGCCCCGCCCGCCACCCCGGTGGTGCAGGGCGCGGTCAACCTCACGCCGGCCCAGGCCCAGTCCGCCTGCACCACCGCCAACAGCGCCACCCTGCCCACGACGCCGGTGGCCGCCGACGCCAAGGCCAACGCCGTGATACTGCCCCTCTACGACAACTCGGCGCGGTGGATCCTGGGCCCGGCCGACTTCGGCGGCAACGTGGTCAAGACCGCCCTGGTGGTGGCCCCGGGCAGCAATAACCAGGTCTCCTACACCGTCCAGGTCAACTTCACCAAGGCCGGGTCGGCCGCCTTCGACGCCATGGCCGCCCAGCGCAACCGGTACTACGACGGAGGGGCGGCGCCGTCGGCCAACCCCAACTACTACCAGAGCCTGGAGGCCATCGAGCTGGACGGGGTGGTGGAGTCGGTTCCCCAGATCCAGAACTCCAGCTACAACGGCACGGCCGTCATCAGCGGGGGGACCGCCGGCTTTACCGCCGCCCAGGCCAACTCCCTCGCCCTCAAGCTGCGCTACGGCAGCCTCCCCGTCCGGTTCACCCCACAGTCGGTCCAGACCGTCTCGGCCAGCATCGGCAGCGACTCCCTCCGGGCCGGACTGCTGGCCGGCCTGGGCGGTCTGGTCATCGTCCTGCTCTACATGGTGCTCTACTACCGCGCCCTCGGCCTGGTGGTGATCGTCGGCCTCGGCATCGGCGGCGCCCTGCTCTACTCGATCATCACCGAGCTCAGCCAGAGCTCCAGCCTGGCCCTCACGCTGGCGGGCGTCACCGGGATCATCGTCTCCATCGGCATAACCGTCGACTCCTACGTCGTTTACTTCGAGCGCCTCAAGGACGAGATCCGGGCCGGGCGGACCATCCGCCAGTCCACCGAGAGGGGCTTCGCCCGGGCATTCCGCACCGTGCTCACCGCCGACTTCGTGACCTTCCTGGCCGCCCTCATCCTCTACGTGCTGACGGTGGGCGACGTCAAGGGCTTCGCCTTCATGCTCGGGCTGTCGACCCTTCTCGACGTTTTCACCGCCTACTTCTTCATCCGCCCGGCCGTGATCCTGGTGGGCCGGCGCAAGGCGTTCATCGAGGCCCGCTTCTTCGGGGTGGCCCGCGGCCTCGGGGCGGCGGCCAGGAGCTCGGCATGACATCCCCAGAGCCATCGGGGGCGGGCCGGGGGGGGAGAGCCAACCCGTTCCAGCGTCTGTTCCGGGGGGAGACGGCCTTCGACTTCGCCGGTCGCTGGAGGCGATGGTTCGCCATCTCCGGCCTGGTCATCCTGATCGGGATCGTCTCCCTCGGTGTGCGGGGCATCAACTTCTCCATCGACTTCAAAGGGGGCACCCAGTGGACGGTGCCAACCACGGCATCGGTACCGGCGGCGCGCGCCGCGGTCGGCGCGGTCAACGCCAACCTCAGCCAGGCGACCGTCCAGCAGCTGGTCAACCGCCAGAGCGGCAAGCGGGAGATCGAGGTGTCGGCGGCGGCTAGGACGACGGCCAACAACAACGAGGTGCTGGCGGTGACCGCCGCCCTGGCCAAGCTGGCCCACGTGCCCACCAACCAGGTCAGCATCAACGCCATCGGCCCGTCGTGGGGCTCCGACATCACGTCCAAGGCGGTGCGGGCCGTGATCATCTTCCTGGTCGCCTGCTCGGCCTACATCTGGCTGCGCTTCGAGGGGAAGATGGCCCTGGCCGCGCTCAGCGCGCTCCTGCACGACATCCTGGTCACCGTCGGGATCTACTCGCTGTCGGGGTTCCAGGTGAGCCCGGACACGGTGATCGCCTTCCTCACCATCCTCGGCTACTCGCTCTACGACACCATCGTCGTCTTCGACAAGGTCCAGGAAAACACCCGGGGACTGGCTTCCACCGGGCGGCTCACCTATTCCGACACCGTCAACCTGTCCATGAACCAGGTGCTGGCCCGCTCGCTCAACACCTCCTTCGTGGCCATCCTGCCCATCCTTTCCATACTGGTCGTCGGCTCGGGCCTGCTCGGGGCCACCTCGCTCAACAACTTCGGCCTGGCCTTGCTCATCGGCCTGGCCACCGGCGCCTACTCCTCGATCTTCATCGCCTCGCCGCTGGTCGCCCTGCTCAAGGAGCGCGAGCCCCGCTACAACCAGATCCGCTCGCGCCTGGCGGCCAGGCCGACCACCCGCCTCACGCCGGCGGCCGCCGCCGCCGGCGCCCTGCGCACCGACGCCCCAGCGACAGCCGGACCGGGGCGCCCGCGGGCTCCGGCCACCCGGACCCGCCCGGCGCCTCCGGTGCGCAGGGCGCCCACGACCGCGGGG
>JBOGGP010000343.1:0-2413 GCA_050744105.1 Acidimicrobiales bacterium | reverse complement strand
GCCGGGGACCGGGGACGGGGCCGGCGACCGGGGACGGGGCCGGGGACCGGGGACGGGGCCGGGGACCGGGGACGGAGCCGGGACCGGGGACGGGGCCGGGGACCGGGGACGGAGCCGGGACCGGGGACGGAGCCGGGGACGGCGCCGGCGACCGGGGACGGGGCCGGCGACCGGGGACGGGGCCGGCGACCGGGGACGGGGCCGGCGGAGCGTAGTGTCGGGAGGTGGGCGACCCCGTGAGGCTGGCCGACCTCGGCCCGGCCACCCCCGGGGTGCTGCCCGACTGGCTCCTCGCCGACGCCGTCGACGCCGGCTGGGTGGGTGGCGACCCGGCGCCGGCCGCGCCCAGCGTCCAGCCGGCCAGCCTCGACCTCCGCCTGGGGTGCCGGGCCCTGCGGATCCGCTGCAGCTTCCTGCCCGACGACTCGACGGTGGAGACCAAGGTGGGTGCCCACGTGCTCGACGAGCTCGACCTGAGCGGCCGGGGGGCGGTGCTCGAGACCAAGCGGCCCTACCTGATCCCCCTGGTCGAGGAGCTGGCCCTGCCTCCCCATGTCCGGGGCCGGGCCAACCCCAAGAGCTCGACGGGCCGCCTCGACGTGTTCACCCGGGTGATCACCGACCGCAGCTTCCGCTTCGACGAGGTCGGCCCCGGCTACCGCGGCCCGCTGTACCTCGAGGTGGTGCCGCTCAGCTTCCCCGTCCGGGTGCGGGCCGGCCTGGCCCTCAACCAGCTGCGCCTCATGGTGGGCCGTTCCCTCCTGAGCGACCGGCAGCTGGTCGAGGAGCACCACGCCGGCCCGCTGCTGTACCGGGACGGGCGTCCGGCCACCGACGCCGAGATGGCCACCGCCGACGGCCTGTTCCTGTCGCTCGACCTGAGAGGTGACGCCGAGGGCCGGGTGGGCTACCGGTCGCGCAGCCACGCCGCCCTGCTCGACATGTCGCAGGTCGGGGCCCACCGGGTCGACGACTTCTGGGAGCCGGTGCGGCGGGAGGACGGCGACCGGGTCGTGCTCGACCCGGAGAGCTTCTACCTGCTGCTGTCCGAGGAGGCCGTCGCCATCCCGCCCCACCTGGCCTGCGAGATGACCGCCTACGACCCGACCAGCGGCGAGCTGCGGACCCACTACGCCGGCTTCTTCGACCCCGGGTTCGGCTGGTCCGGCGACGGCTCCCTGCTCGGGTCGCGCGCCGCCCTGGAGGTGCGGGCCCACGACGTCCCCTTCATGATCGAGCACGGCCAGCGGGTGTGCAAGCTCACCTTCGAGCGCATGGTGGCCACGCCCAGACGCCTGTACGGCAACGACGTGGGCTCCAATTACCAGGGCCAGTCCGAGACGCTGGGAAAACACTTCGCCAGGGGTCCCCGCCGCCGCTGATCGTCTCGTCCAGGCCCGGCGCTATCTTTCTCCTCCGCCTGGGCATAACCTCCGCCGATGGGACCGCTCAGGGCCTTCGTCGGGCTCCTCGACCGCTGGCAGCGGCGCAACCGGGTGGCCGGGGCGGCCTGGGGAGTGGTCAAGAAGTTCGGCGACGACGACGCCAACCTGCTGGTGGTCAGCCTGGGCTGGTACGGCTTTACCGCCATCTTCCCGCTCCTGCTGGTGGTCGTCACCATTTTCGGCTTCGTCGGGCAGCGCTCCCTCGGCACCGGGATCGTCACCACCCTCCACCAGTTCCCCGTCGTCGGCGCCAACTTCAACCCCGAGGGGGCCAGCCGCCTCCACGGCAGCGTGCTCGGCCTGGTCATCGGCCTGGTCGGCCTGCTCTACGGCGCCCAGGGGGTGACCCAGACGGCCCAGCAGGCCATGGCCACCGTCTGGAGCGTGCCCCGGGTCGACCGTGCCGGCTTTCTCCCCCGGCTGGGGCGAAGCCTGGCCGGGTTGTCGATCATCGGGGGGACCTTCGTGGTCAACGCCTTCGGGACCACCTACGCCACCGGGTCGCACGAGAGCTACGCCATCCGCGTCCCCGTCGTCGCCGCCCTGCTGGTGCTCAACGTGGGCCTGTACCTGGCCGCCTTCCGGGTCCTCACCCCCAAGGTCGCCGGCCGCCTGCTGCCGGGGGCGGCCGCCGGCGCCGTGGGCTTCACCCTGCTCATAACCGTCGGCACCGGGCTGCTCACCCACCAGCTGAAGAACACGTCCAACACCTACGGCACGTTCGGATCCGTCATCGGGGTGGTGGCCTTCCTGCTCCTGCTGGCCAAGCTCAGCATCTACGCCGCCGAGCTCAACCCGGTGCTCGACCGCTCGCTCTACCCCCGGGCCCTGCCCTTCGGCGACGAGACCGAGGCCGACCGCCGCGTCCTGGGCGACCCGGCCCCGGTGGGGCGGCGCCGGCCGGACGGCCGGACCGGCGCAGGACACCGAGACGGCGCCGGCGCCGGGGCCGGGCCGCAGGCACCGGT
>JBOGGP010000342.1:0-2421 GCA_050744105.1 Acidimicrobiales bacterium | reverse complement strand
ATGCCCAGCGCCGGCCGGTCAACCAGCGCCGGCCCGTCAACCAGCGCCGGCCGGTCAACATCCCCGAGAAGTGGAGCACTGAGCTGGCCCACTACCTGGGCTGGCTGGTCGCCGGCAGGTCGGCCGGCGCCTCCGGGAGCTCGGCTACCCTCGGCGCCGTCTACGGCAGCGGCGAAGACCAGGCGGCGGTGATGCCCGCCCACCTGGCGCTGGTCACCTGGCTCGACGGCGGTGTCAGCCCGACCCCCCGCCGCCGGGCGGACGGGACCGTGCAGCTCTGCCTCACCCGCCCCCCCTTGGTGTCGTTCTTCGACCGGCTGGGCCTGGGGGCGGCCCGAGGTCCCGAGGCGAGGGTCCCCTGGTCGGTCCTCCAGGCACCCCCAGAGATCGTGGGTGGCTTCCTTCGAGGTCTCTTCGACGCCGGCGGATGGGTCCGGCGCGACTGCGGCGACGGGGGTTGGGTGGGCCTGGGCTCGCCGTCCCGGGCGCTGCTGGTGGACGTCCAGCGCCTGCTCAGCACCTTCGGGATCGCCTGCCAGGTGGAGGTCCGGGACGGGCCGGACGCTGCCGCACCGTACCTGCTCAGGGTCGCCGCTGCGTCAGCGCTCGAGCTCGACGCCGCCGCCGGCTTCTCGCTGCCGTCCAAGGCGGCCGCCCTGGAGGCGCTGGCCTCCTCGTGTCGGCCCCGCCCGGCCCGGACCGAGGTGACGACCCGCCTGGTGGAGCGGAGCGAGGACGGGCACGAGCTGACGTACAACCTGAGCGAGCCTCGCAACCACTCCTACGTGGTCAACGGCCTGGTGGTGCGGAACTGCTCGGAGTACATGCACCTCGACGACTCGGCGTGCAACCTGGCCAGCATCAACCTGCTTCGATTCCTCGAGCCCGACGGCTCCTTCGACGTCGCCGGCTTCAAGTCGGCCACCGAGGTCCTCTTCACCGCCCAGGAGATCCTGGTGGGCAACGCCGACTACCCGACCGACAAGATCGCCGAGACCTCCCGGCGGTTCCGCCAGCTGGGCATCGGCTACGCCAATCTGGGGGCCCTGCTGATGGCCCAGGGGCTCCCTTACGACTCCGACGGGGGCCGGGCGTGGGCGGCGGCGATCACTGCCCTGCTGACCGGCCATGCCTACGCCACCTCGGCCCGCACGGCGGCCCGCATGGGGCCCTTCGCCGGGTACCACGACAACCGGGAGCACATGCTCAAGGTGTTGGGGATGCACCGGGACGCGGCGGCCCACATCGACGAGGAGCTGGTCCCGCCGGAGCTGCTCAGCGCCGCCCAGGAGGCATGGGACGTAGCCGTGGAGGTGGCCGAGGAGTACGGGGTCCGGAACTCCCAGTCCTCGGTGGTGGCCCCGACAGGCACCATAGCGTTGCTCATGGACTGTGACACCACCGGGATCGAGCCGGACCTCGGCCTGGCCAAGACCAAGAAGCTGGTCGGCGGGGGGACGATGTCGATCGTCAACCAGACCGTGGCGCGCGCCCTGCGCCAGCTGGGCTACAGCGAGGAGCAGGTCGGCGACATCGTCACCCACATCGACCACCACAAGTCGGTGGTCGGCGCCCCGCACCTGGCCGCTCACCACCTGCCGGTGTTCGCCTGCTCCATGGGCGACAACACCATTCACTACCGGGGCCACATCCGCATGATGGGAGCGGTCCAGCCGTTCGTCTCGGGCGCCATCAGCAAGTGCGTGGTGGGCGACACCCTGGTCACGACGTCGGACGGGCTGGTCCGGATCGGTGGCCTCCGCCAGGGCGAGGAGCCAGGCACCTTCGGTCCGATGATCCTGGAGGTGGGCTCGCTGGGAGGCACGGCCAAGACCGACGCCTTCTACTACGGCGGCATCCAGGCGGTGCGCACGGCCCGCCTCCGCTCGGGTCACCGGGTTACCGGCACTGCCAACCACCGGTTGCTCGTCGACGGGGACACCGGCCTGGACTGGAGGCGGCTGGACGAGCTCGAAGCGGGGGACCGGGTCGCCGTGGCCTACGGCGAGGACCTGTGGTCGGCGGTGCCCCAGTGCCTCGACGACTTCCGACCCTCGCCGGGGGCGCGCGCCGGGGTGCGGATCCCGGTGGAGATGACCGAGGACCTGGCGCTGGTGCTGGGGGCGTACGCGTCGGGGGGCCAGGTCAGCGCCGCCGAGGGGACCGTGACGATCACCAGCCCCGCCGAGCCGGTCCTCGACCAGGTGGCGGGGGCGGTCGAGCGGGTCTTCGGTGTCCAGGTCGCTCGGCCGCCGGTCGGGCGTTGCCTGTCGGTCGAGGTCCGCGCCACTGCGGTGGTCGAGCTCCTCGACCACCTGGGCTGTGGCGACCGAGCGCCGGCGAGGCGGATCCCCGACGCCGTGCTGCGGTCTCCTCGCAGCCACGTGCTGGCCTTCCTGCGCGGCCTGGCACCGGATGCAT
>JBOGGP010000341.1:0-2433 GCA_050744105.1 Acidimicrobiales bacterium | reverse complement strand
CCATGGCTCCGGTAGATCCGTAGAACTCGGCGTCACCGAACGAGAAGATGCCGCCGTCCTTGGCCACCAGCCAGTAGCCGCCGCCGTCGGGGGTGGCGGCCATGCCCACGATGGGCGCGTTGAGGGCCATGGCTCCGGTCGAGCCCTGGTAGATCGCCCCGGGCCCGAAGCTAAACACCCCTCCGTCGGAGGCCACCAGCCAGTAGCCGGTGTCGTCGCGGGCTGCGGCCATGCCCACGATGGGCGCGTTGAGGTGCATCCCCCCGGTGGAGCCGAAGAACGAGGCGTCGCCGAAGCTGAAGATGCCCCCGTCCCTCGCCACCAGCCAGTAGCCCCCGCTCTGGGGGGCGGAGGCCATGCCGACGATGGGCTGGTTTAGAGCGATGCCCCCGGTCGAGCCGTAGAAGGTGCTGTCACCGAAGGAGAACAGACCCCCATCGGAGGCCACCAGGCGGTAGCCCCGGGGGGCTACCTGCACCCGGGCCGTGTACACGTCGGTCTTGCCCGTGGTGGGATTGCCCCGGCGGGAGTCGGTCCATGCGGTGAAGGTCGAAGAGTTGGTTGACGCGATCAGCCGGCCGCCGCCGAAGACGTCGTTCGGGAAATAGAAGGCCAGCCCGTCGTTGACCGCCGTGCTCGACGGGGCGTCGCTCAGCAGCCGGGGGGCGGTCCATGTGGTGCCACCGTCGGCGGAAGAGATCAGGTACGTGCTCTCGTAGGTGTTCGCCGGGTCCTCGTCGTAGTAGGCGATGTCGATCCGCCCGTTGGGGGCCACCGCCATGTTGGGGAAGAGCTGGCTGTCGGCACCGGAGCCGGCGGGGACTCCGACGGTGACCTGCGGGCTCCAGGTGGCACCGGCGTCACGGGACACGGTGAACTCGGTGCGGAACTGGTGGCCCACCAGATCCTGAGTGGCCGCGTACACCAAGCCTGGCGTCGGCCCCACCGCCACCTGGTCGGTGATAGCGGTGTCGGAGTTGGCGGCCAGGGGGTCGGAACAACCCCCTCCAGCGGGTGGCGAGCCGCAAGTGAAACCGCTGGCCGCCGTGACCGGCGCAGTGTAAGTCTGGCCGCCGTCGGTGGAGGAGACCACCCTGACGAATTGGGGTGCCGTGAAGGTAGGCGCGTTGAAGTCGGCGAAGCTGATGTACACCCGCCCGTCGGGACCGACGCTGGGATTGGGGAAGCCCCCACCGGGATGCGTCGGATCAAGGCGCACCGGCGCCGAGAAGCTCCGGCCCTGGTCAGCGGAGTACGAAGCGGAGGGGCCAACTGGTTGGGAGTCCGAGAAGTCCTGCTGTTCCCACGTCACGTAGAGGCGGCCCGTCTTGGGATCCGTGGCCAGGGCAGGGATGTAGTCCCCGCCCTGAGTGGTGGCCGGCAAGGGCGCAATGTTGGCCGCCACCGGAGCCCCGAAGGTGGCACCCCCGTCGTGAGAGGTGGCCACGTAGATGCTGTAGTGACCGTGGTTGCCCCCCTTGGCCGGCGGGGGCAGGGGAGCCACTCCGTCGAAGGCGTAGTACAGGGTGCCGTCGGGGCCGAAGGTGGCCGAGGAGAACCGGCACTGCGCGTTGGGGGAGGGCAGGGCGACGGGCGCGCCCGAGCCGACGACCTTGACGTTCTGCCACGTGGCCCCGTCGTCAATCGACAGCCCGAGGTAGCAGGCCAGGTTTTGAGAGCCCTCGGCGTAGGCGACGGCGATGTGGTCCGGGTTGGTCGGGTCGATGGTCGGCCACGGCCCGCCGTAGCCGAGCGGCTGGGTGTCGGTGACGGCCACGTTGGCAGGAGTGGCCGGCAAGGGGGCTTTGGCCGAGGCGGAGTGGGCGGCGGAGGCCGGTTGTCCCCCGGCCGAGGGCAGCTGCCAGCCGCTCATCACGACCAGTGACAGCAAGGTGCAGGCCGCCGGTACCGCCCGGCGGAGCCAGCCAACCCGGCCGTGAGTGCCAAACTGACCTGAACTGGCGTTACCCATTTTTGGATGCCTTCCTGAGCTGAGCTGAGATGTCGGACCGTCATGGTGTGCCTGACACGCGCGGGACGAGGCGCCCCACACAAGGCCCCGACGGTCAGTGAGGCGCCTTGGTGGTGCCCGCCCGGCGGGCCGCCGACCGGGCCAGCGTCGCTCCTGCCATCCCAACCAGGGCTAGGGCGATCACGCCCGAAGGTACGAGGAGCCACCACGGGCTCGGCGAGGACGAACGGAGCGGCGCCGTGGCCGGCGGCAGCGACGGGCTGGGAGCGGCTCCTCCTGTGGACGCGGCGGGCGGGGCCGGGGCCTCCACACCGGGGGCCGAGGCCGCCGGGGCCGGGGTCGCCTGGGTAGGCGCCGGGGTCGCCGGGGCAGGCTCCTGGGCCTGGGCCGCCGGGGAAGAAGATGCCGGGGCCGCCTGGCCGGCCGGGGCCGCCTGGCCGGCCGGGGCCGCCTGGCCGGCC
>JBOGGP010000340.1:0-2437 GCA_050744105.1 Acidimicrobiales bacterium | reverse complement strand
GGGCCGGCGAGGGGCACCGGGTGGCCCGGTCAGGCCCCGCCGGCGCGCATGGAACGCACTGCGGCGGCCAGGGCGCCGGCGTCGAGGACGTCGGCCATCAGGCCGACCTGGTCGTCCCAGATGCCGGGGGGCACGTCAGCCCGCACCGCTTCGTCGAGCACGTGGTACACGTCGAGACCCAACTGGGTCCCGGCCAGGGCGCCGGCGTAGGCCGGATCCCCACTGGTTACCGTCTCGGCTGCGATCTCGGCCGCCTCCGGATCGGGGGCACCGAGCAGCACGACCAGCGTGGTGGGATCGTTGGCCTTGGCGAGCCGGAGGATGGCCTCCTGGCTCTGCAGGTCCATGGCTCCTGACGCAGTTCAGACGAAGCACTCGGTGGCGACAAAGCCCACCGTCGCCCCGGCCGCCTCGGCGCAGGCCGCGATGGCCGGGCCGGACACTCCGTCACGCTCTCCTAGGGCTATGACAGTGCGATCCTTGAGCACGTGGTTAACTCACCTCCTTTTCGACCTCGGTACCGAGTTGGTCGTCCAGCCACTGGTTTAGCCGCCACGGGGGCAGGGCGGGGTCCGACAGGCGGGCCACCTCCTCGCCGTCCCGGAAAAGCAGGAACGCCGGCATGCCCATGATGCCCAGCTCCATGCACAGCCGGCGGGCCTTGGGGCCTTCCAGCTTGACCACCTTGACGTCGCCGGCCCGGCGGTCGGCCAGCGCCTCCACGTGGGGCATCAGGGCCAGGCACGGCCGGCACTCCGGGCCCCACACATCCACCAGCACGGTACCGGCGGCCACCTGGTCCCTGAAGTCGTCCCTGGTGGCCTCGACGATCCGGCCCGTGTCGCTCACCGGACCAGTGTATTCCGTTCCAGCAGGACACTCATCCCGTCCGATAGCTGGCACAGCCGGCCGAGGAACAGGCTGCCCTTGGCGATCAGCATTATCCGGTCGGCCCCGCCGGTGGTGAGGCGGTCGATGGCGTGGGGCAGGTAGCACAGGGCGGAGGCCAGGTGCCCCTGGGTCGGGCTGAACCCGGGCATGCCCCGGGCGGCGCAGAAGGCGGCGATCTCGTCCCTGGCAATGTCGCCCCGGCGGGCGGCCAGGGCGGCGATCGTCCGGTAGTTGCGCTCCGGCACGTTGCCGCTGCCCTGGGGCTCGGTCACCTCCGGGTTGTGCAGTTCGGTGGCGAAGTCGTCGACCGCCGTCATGGGCAGGCCCAGCCGCGCCAGGGGGGCCACCGCCAGGGCCTCCATCACCTGTGGGTTGGATCCGCCGGCCGCCACCGTGTGCTTGCCCACAGCGTCCAGGCGGATGCGGGGGGAGGAGCCGTCGTCGGCCTCGACCAGGGCGGCGGCGCCACCGAGCACGTCCTCGAGCACGGGCATGGAGGCCTTGAGGTGGCCCTGGAACTTCATCCCCAGCTTGGCCATCGATCCCCCGCCCACCACCGCCACCCGGGAGAAGACACCGGCCGAGACCAGGCTGGCCGCCACCACCAGGGCGGGGACCGGCGCCGCGCAAAAGTCCTTGATGTCGGCGCCCGACGCCTCGCTCAGGCCAGCGGCGGCGGCCACCGCCTTGGCCAGGTTGCCGCCCCCCCTCTGGTAGCGGTCGCCGATGGCCTCCTCGCCGCAGCCGAGGACGTAGTCGACCGACGTGGGATCGATGCCGCTGGCGTCGAGCAGGTGGAGCAGGGCCAGGGTGGCGGTGCCCTTGGCCGCCAGGTTGTCCAGGAGGATGTGAGCGGCGAGGGACTCGTCGTCGACCTGGCCGCAGCGGAAGGCGGCGGTGCCGGCCACGACCTCCAGGGCGCCGGCCTCGGCAGCGACGGCAGCCACGTCGCCGGTGGCCCGCTCAAGGCGGTCCAGGTCGAGCCGCTTGCCGAGGCGGTGGCGAGCCAGGGCGGCCGCCGCCGACTCGGCGGCGGCCGGCGACAGGGTGAGCAGGTCGAAGTCGTCGATGGCCGCCAGCAGCCCGAGGAGCTCGTCCTCGGGCATGATCTCGCCCGAGCGGCTCCAGCGGGCCGCTCCCCCGGGGGCCGCTCCCCCGGAGGCCGCTCCCCCCCCGGGCACCGCTCCCCCGAAGGCCGCTCCCGCGGGCGCCGCTCCCCCGGAGACCGCTCCCCCGGACGCTCCCCCCGAGGCCGCTCCTTTCGCGCCGCCGGCGCCGGCCGGCACCGACCACCACGGCCGGGGCGGCAGGTCGCGGGGGTGGAGGGCGTTGATATAGGCCTGGTTGGCCGGGTAGGCCACCGCCTGGTCGAAGTCGCGCAGCGAGGCAGCGAAGGCGGCCGCCGTCTCGGCCGACTTGGCCAGCTCCCGGCGGGGCTTGGACCCGTGACGGGCCAGCGACGGCACGTGGGCCAGCACCTGGGCGCAGGCCGAGATCACCGCGTCAGGCACGGGTCACCTCCTCCCCGGCGCCGGCCACCAACAAC